>CALBPH010000199.1 GCA_937899365.1 uncultured Leptolyngbya sp. | reverse complement strand
CGCTACCTAGAGGCTTGTGGATCATGATACGTGAGTGGGGCAGTGCCAACCGCTTACCCGGAGCTCCTGCACACAATAAAAATGAGCCCATGGACGCGGCTAAACCCACACAAATAGTGACCACTTCCGACTTGATATAGCGCATCGTATCGTAAATGGCCATCCCGGCTGTCACCGAACCACCGGGGGAGTTGATGTAGAGATAGATGGGCTTAGTGGGATCGTCAGAATCTAAGTAAAGCATGTACGCCACAATGGCATTGGCAATGCTGTCACTCACTTCTTCGGTTAAGAAAATAATCCGTTCACGAAACAGACGCTCGTAAATGCTGATCCACTGTTCGTAGTTGCCGCCAGGAAGACGATAGGGGACGCTGGGAATACCAATAGGCATGGGTTTACGTAGAAATAGAAGGTTTACGAAGGTAGTGGATACGCTCAGGAAGGTTGCTCAATCACCCGGTCAATCAAGCCATATTCAATGGCTTCTTGGGGCGTGAGGTAAAACATGCGCTGCATGTCTTGATGGATTTTTTCTTCGGTCTGCCCCGTGTTCTCGCTCAGCAGCCTAGTAATCAATGCCGTTTTCCCAAGTACCTCATCGGCATTGAGCTCAATGTCAGTAGCTTGGCCACGGGTGCCGCTGTAAGGATGCATCAGGGCGATGGAAGAATTTGGCAAGCTAGACCGCTTACCCTTAGCGCCGCAAGACAACATAACGGCAGCCATGCCCAGCGCCTGACCCATGCAGATGGTAATCACATCTGACTTAATGTGGCGCAGGGTATCGTACACCGCTAAGCCCGCCGTAATGGACATCATGCCAGCCGAACCATCAGCCATGCCCGCCATCACAGGATCGCCCAGGGAGTTTATGTACAGATAAATCGGCTTACCCGGATCGTCAGAATCTAAATAGAGCAAGGCCGAAATCAACGAGTTCGCCACACCGTCGGTCAAGGGTTGATTCAAAAATAGAATCCGTTCTTGGCTCATACGCGTGTAGATACTGACCCAGGACCACTGACGGCTACCGGGCAAGTTGTAGGGCACGCGAATAGGACGTTCTACAGACATGGCTAGCTAATACCCGCTGGAATTTGCTTAGGCAGTTCCTTTGTACTTGCCAATACCCGATCAATCAGACCGTAGTCCTTAGCTTCCTCAGGGGTGAGGTAGAACATGCGATCCGTGTCCTTTTGCAGTTTCTCTGGGGACTGTCCGGTGCAGTGGGACAAAATATCGAGGGTGGCCTCGCGGTTAGCCAACACTTCTTTAGCCCGAATTTGAATATCGGTAGCCTGGCCTCGGGCACCTGTCCGGGGCTGGTTGAGCACAATAGTGGCATTGGGTAAGCTAGCGCGCGAGCCCTTAGTGCCCGACGCCAAAATCATCGAAGCAGTCCCCATGGCCTGACCAATGCAGATGGTATGCACGGGGGGGCGAATGTAGCGCATGGTATCGCAAATGGCAAAGGCTTCAGTTTCAAAGCCAAGGGCATCGCCGGTGTACCAGGACGTTCCAGTTGAGTTTATATAGAAATAGATGGGCTTCT
Organism: uncultured Leptolyngbya sp.; assembly: GCA_937899365.1. Lineage (GTDB taxonomy): Bacteria > Cyanobacteriota > Cyanobacteriia > Phormidesmidales > Phormidesmidaceae > Leptothoe. Next base: position 1,994 of record CALBPH010000199.1, on the reverse strand, counting down.
CAGGGTCGTCAAACTCTAAATACAGCAGCTGGGCGATGATCAACCGGGTGACATCCATTCCCATTTGACGCTTGTAGTCGTCTGACGACACTAGGGGCGTACCCAAATAGACAATTCGCTCTTTGAGCAGCAGCGATTGTAGATCGGGAGGGGGGGTGCGAAACGCAGCATCCCCGCCGTAATAAGGAGCCTGAACGGCTTTGATATTAGAATTCATAGACCCAGTTAGCCCTCTGCGGTGTCAGCTGTTCACCGTTCAACGTTGTTAAGCCAATGGAATGTGATGCCACGCTCCATTGATGTGTAAATAGTGTAACTCGCTCTGAACAAGCTCGCAGGCTAGGAATTTGGGGGATATCCGCCCATGGCGACGGTTGAAAAGCTAGGTTAAAACGGCAGACGTAGGGACAGCTCTGTCAGCCATTTTAAGGAATTGGATGTCAGGCCATGTAGCTCTTATCTGCATATTGTCTACACTTTGCATCACATCACGCTTGCGTATCCCCATGGGAACCTTAAACAGGAGTAAAATTCTGGGCGTTGCTGATCGGAATGGTTTTATCTGCAAGATGCTGCCCTATGGCCTATCAGACCGAGCGGTTCAGCCTCTCAATCAGAAACAGCAATTCTGCACTAAAAGCGGGAGTTTTTACGCAAATTAGGACAATGCATTTGGGTTCCATATCCAGAACCATATTGGTAGTGCCGCTAATGTCTATTGGCAAGGAAATGAACGTATGAAAGCTAACGTGCAGTGGTCCATTAGCGATCGCAACCTAGATATCACTCAGACCAACAGTCAGCGACATTTAGCCATTGCCGTACAAGCTACCGGTGGTGAGCGCCCCCCTTTAAACCTGTGCCTCATCCTAGACCAAAGCGGCTCCATGGGCGGCACCCCCATCAAAACCGTCCGCACCGCCGCAAAAAAAATTATCGACAGCCTATCCCCCCAAGACCGCATTTCCATCATTGCCTTTGACCATGAAGCCCAGGTCGTCGTCCCCAATCAGCCAGCAACCGACATCACCGCCATCAAACAAGCCATCGAAGGCATCCGAGCCGGTGGTGGCACCGCCATCGACGCAGGTCTAAAACTAGGCATCGCAGAAGTCGCCAAGGGCAAGACTGGCACCGTTTCCCAAATTTTTCTCCTCACCGACGGTGAAAACGAACACGGTAGTAACGACCGCTGTCTCAAGCTAGCCCAGCTGGCCGTCAGCTATAGCTTTACCGTCAGCACCCTAGGCTTTGGCAACCACTGGAACCAGGACGTCTTAGAACAACTAGCCGACGCCGGCAACGGAAGTTTGGCCTACATCCAAAACCCCGACACCGCCATCCAAGAATTCAGCCGTCTATTTAGCCGAGTTCAGTCCGTCAGCCTCACCAATGCCTATCTGGTCCTCACACTGCAGCCCCAGGTACGCCTGGCCGAGCTCAAACCCATCGCCCAGGTGCTCCCCGAAACCATCGAACTCGACGTTCGCCGCGAAGGAGAACAAGCCATCGTGCGTCTGGGCGATCTGATGACCAACGCCCCCCGCGTCATCCTCGCTAACCTATATATTTCTCAACTGCCCGTGGGCACCCATGCCATTGCCTACGCCGAAGTACAGTACGACGACCCCACCCTCGGCAGTTCGCTCTCCACCGACAAAGCCACTATCGACGTCACCGCCCAGGCTCCCTACCAACCCCAGCCTGCTCCCAAGGTGCAGCAATACATCCTGACCCTGGCCAAATATCGCCAAACCCAAATTGCCGAAACCAAGCTACAGGCAGGCGATCGCACCGGCGCTATCACCATGCTCCAGTCCGCCACCCAAACCGCTATTCAAATGGGCGACCAAAACGCCGCCACCGTTCTCCAAGAAAACGTCACCCAGCTACAAACGGGTCAGGACCTATCAGAACAAGCCAAGAAACAAACCCGGATTGCGAGATCGGAAAGAGCACACGTCTGAACTCCAGTCACAGTTCCGTATCTCGTA
>CALBPH010000198.1 GCA_937899365.1 uncultured Leptolyngbya sp. | reverse complement strand
AATCTGGACTATCTTTTGGCTACCCACGCCGATTTTGTTCTACTTTCGCGAAGTTAAAAGCATTCATTTTTTGCCGATGTTGTTTAGCCCAGCAGAGCTGCGTTTACAGCTCGAACAGCATTGTGCAGATTTGGGCCCAGCCGCCCAATAAGATAGATATCTCTCTGCCGCTCTCTGCCACCATAGGGTTCCGATGGACTCTCCATGGACTAGCGCCCATCCAGCACGACAAATACTATGCCGCCTGAAGAGTTTTCTGATCCAGCGTCCAAGCCAACCAACGAGATGCCGCTACCGCCGCTACGCTCATCGAGTCAGACCGTGGACGCCACCGTGGCTCAATTGGTACAGGCGGGTTTACAAGATCTAGAGACCCGTCGGCAGGCATTACTACAGGAGATCGAACAGCTAGAACGGCGTCGCGATCGCATCAAAGCAGAAATGCGCACCACCTTTGCTGGGGCTTCCCAGGAGTTAGCGGTGCGTCTGCAAGGCTTTAAAGAGTATCTGGTGGGCAGTTTGCAGGATCTGGCCACCTCGGCTGAACAGTTGGAGCTAACGCCCGCCCCAACGGCCGCAACGAGCCAACGTCGTCCCTCACGGCCTGAACCTGAGGAAGTGCCCCCAGACATATCGACCACAGCGTTCTCTATCCAACGGTTTGAAGAACAGCGAGAGCGGGTCCGTAGTCTGATTGATCAGTACCGTACTCGGCCCGATTACTACGGCCCTCCCTGGCAGATGCGTCGCACCTTTGAAACGGTCCATGCCGATCGAGTCTCTAATTGGTTTTTTACCCAAGGGGGACGGGGAGCGGTGAAAAGTTTGGGCAGTCGCTTACAAAATGTGGTGGTGGCATCGGGGGCCATCTCGGCTCTCTATGCCATCTATGGTGACCGGCTGTGTAACATGGTGCTGGCCAATAGCCCCGAACGATTGGGGGAATGGCGGCGTTGGCTCCAGGATTGTTTGGGCATATCGCGGGCTGACTTTGGCGCAAACCGAGGCATTATGCTCTTTGAGTCGCCAGAGTCTATGGTGCAGCGGGCAGAACGGCTGATGGACAATGGCTATTTGCCAATGCTGATCATTGATGAGTCCGAGAACAACTTACCGCTGGCGGCGCTGCAGTTCCCCTTATGGTTAGTGTTTGCCCCCGACCCAGCCAATCCATCCCAGGATGATTATTATTACCAGGGATAAGGCAGTGGGGATAACGCGCCCCTAAAGGTTGCCTGACAAAGACGCGGGATTTTCCAAAGGGACGCATATACCCCTAAACTAAAATCGGCACTGGTTTTGGAGGGGTGATGACCTCATGATTTGGTGGATTTCAGGTGGTTTGCTGATACTGGCCTATTTGCTGGGATCGTTACCCACGGGATTTGCGATCGCAAAGCTAGTCCAAGGGATTGATATTCGTGACCATGGCTCAGGCAATACGGGAGCCACGAATGTTTTTCGAGTCGTGGGAAAACAAGCAGGTATTACGGTACTGATAATTGACCTCATTAAGGGGCTAAGCGCCGTTCTAATCGCCCGATTTATCATGGCTCAGTTTGCCGATGACGGCCTGAGTCTCTCTACCTGGATTCAAACATTTGCGGGGCTTTTGGCCATTTTGGGCCACAGCCGTTCCGTGTGGTTAAACTTCACAGGCGGGAAATCAGCCGCCACAGGCTTGGGGGTGATCCTGGCCCTAGCTTGGCCAGTAGGTCTAGGAACAGCCGCCGTTTTTGGGCTGGTGTTTGGTCTTTCACGCACAGTATCCCTAGGTTCAATTTCTGCTGCCATGGCAGCTCCAGCCTTAATGTTCTTTACGCAACAGCCACTGCCGTTTGTATTGTTGGTACTGTTGGGCGGCATCTACGTCATCATCCGCCATCGCAGCAATATTTCCAGGCTACTGGCAGGGACAGAACCCAAATTAGGCAACAGCTGACCGAGGTTCGCCCCTCTTGTTGCCTTTGGCTCCTGGCTTATACGAAATCCTGACGGGTAGCACTCGGTATCGAAGGGCATCCACAAGGGAGTGCCCCTAAAGGATTGGATAATTTTTAATCGGGGTTACTGAATTCGGATTTGGAATGACTAATCTCTACTGATTACCCAATTCCCGTGAACGGCTGCTAGCGGCTCTAACCGCCTCGATTAAAGCCGAGCGCAGACCCAGCTCCTCTAAGCAAGCAATGCCAGAAATTGTGGTTCCACCGGGACTCGTCACCCGGTCTTTGAGCACAGCAGGATGCATACCGGTCTTTTGCAGCAGCTGAGCGGTACCAAGCACCGTCTGTAGAGCTAGCTTGTTAGCCGTTGCCCGTGACAAGCCAGCCGCCACACCCCCGTCGGCCAAGGATTCAATCACAATAGCAACATAGGCAGGGCCAGACCCAGACAGCCCCGTCACGCCGTCTAGCAATGTTTCAGCCACTTGCACAACATCCCCAACAGCACTAAAAATCTGACACGCGAGTTCCATGTGCTCCGCCATGGCCCGATTGCCAACAGCAACGGCAGTCATACCAAAACCCACTGTCGCTGGAGTATTAGGCATCGCTCGAATCACAGGCCATCCAGGGGCCGCCTTTTCTAGGCGAGACAGCGAGACACCCGCCAAAATAGAAATTAATAGGGGAGGATCACTAAGACTGAGTCCGGCAAAATCCTTAGCAACGGTGTCAAAGACCTGGGGTTTAATCGCTAGGATAACAGTGTCACCGTGGACGATTGCCTCACGATTGCTATGGGTGGTGCGAATACTGTATTGCTCGGCCAGTAACTGGCGACGCTCATGGGACAGATCGGCCACGAGAACAGAGTCTGGCGCATACATACCCTTAGACAGCAGACAGGATAACAGGGCTTCGCCCATTACCCCACCACCAATAATGCCGAGTTTAGCAGGCAACGATCTAAGGCCTCCCGATGAGCTGATAGCTCCCTAAGAATACCGTGAAACGTGCACATAACCGTTGAACTAACAACGGCAGCTAGGGACGATGCCAATTTTTGAAGGGAACAAGACTGTCTTAAGCTCAGCGCTGACAGACTGACGGCGATCGCCCTAGGCTAACTGTGCCGATGCATCCTTAGGCCATGCGCGCCACTTGCTCAGTCGCCCAAGCCGGGGTGGGAGCAGCAGAAGGCATTGCGGGCTCTTCATGCATGGGTAGGTTTTCTTCACCATCAATGGGCATGCTGACCTGTACACAGTTGGGAGTAAACAGGAAGATGCTCTCACCAATGCGCTCCTGGTGACCGTCCATGGCATAGGTACCACCGGCAACAAAGTCAACCGCACGCTGAGCCTGGTCTGGGTCCATGATAGTTAGGTTTAGCACCACAGACTTACGCTCACGCAGAGCTTGGATTGCCTGGGGCATTTCCTCAAAGGAGCGGGGCTCCATCACAATCACTTCAGACACACCATTAATAGCACCGGGCATACCAATCACATTACTTACGTTGTTGACACTACTCATTGAATTATTCATGGAAACCATTCCAGAATCGGTGGACATTACTCGGTCACGGATGCGGCGACGGGGCGCGCGGGCTTCAACCGGGTCTGCTGCCGCAACTCCGGTCACTGGCTGAGGTTGAGGTTGAGGAGCTGAGTTCTCTTGCTCGTAGAGATTCTGATACTCCTCACCATCCATTTCGTCATATTCATACTCATAGTCGGCCGGATCATTAAGGCCAACAAAGTCACGTAATTTAGTAAAAATGGTGCTCACGGCTGAAACTCCGTCATGGCTAGTACTAACTTGGCTAAGAACACTCCCAAAGACCTGGCTTAAGAGGAATTGAGAGAGTGGTTGAGAATAAAGTGAACCGATGATGGCTTAAAACACCAGGGTCCTCTTGCGAGGATTTCTGATAGTTCTAATCCCATTACTAAAGACCAGGAATAACTTTAGACCCCTTCAGTTCAAACAGCAATGGAATGGCAAACATCATACGGCATGAGTACGTTGCGATGGCAAATCAACCTAAAGAATTAAACCTCTTTAGTCGACATTTGAAAATACCCTTGTGCAACTGTTGGGGTATAACTTTGAGCCACAGTATACACGAATCGCTCAAAAAAAATCATCATTTTCAAAAATAGGTCTAAATATCTTGATCTTTTCTAAAAACAAGGCACACCCAACGGGCCAAAACCCTCAATTTCGGGAGCCAAACAAGGTAGTTCCTAATCGAATGATGTTGGCTCCTGCTGCGATCGCAAGTGGAAAGTCCTGGGACATTCCCATAGAAAAGTAACGAATTGGTAATGGCGTTTCCTGATAATTTGCCATCGCCTGACCCAACCCATAAGCCTGCTCAAAAAATGACTGGGTTTCAGTCAGCAACAATCCATAGGGAGGAATTGCCATGATCCCCTCCAAATTGAGATGGGATAGCTGGGCTAATTCAGGCAGTGCCGCCCAAAGATCCGACTCTGTCCAGCCATGTTTATTGGGGTCAGCTAACAGTTTTACCTGCAAACAACACATGGGTGAACGAGACAGGTCCGCGGCAGCTTGATCTAAGCGACGAGCCAGTTTCAGGCTATCTACAGAATGAATCCAATCAAAGTGTTGTACGGCTTTACGAGCTTTATTAGATTGGAGATGCCCAATAAAGTGCCAGGTAATATCGTTGAGATCCGCCAGTTCTGCTTGCTTAGCAATGGCCTCTTGAATTTTATTTTCACCGAAGTCCCGCAGTCCCGCTGCGTAGGCAGCACGAATAGCAGCAGCAGGGAATGTTTTGCTCACGGCCACTAGCCGAACGTGGGCAGGTAAGTCCAATGTCTCAACACGTTCAACAATGGTTTGGCTGGCATGCGGCCAATCGCTCGGGTGGTGAGCAGATCCTTGGGAAGCCCCCATGGCGTTCATCATTGTTATTGAAACGTTCGCTTATACACCTGATTCAAATTCTCGAAATCACTATACTGGCCAGACTGACGCAGTACTCGAAGACGTTGCTCAAGCATCATGCGGGCTTCTGTACGACCAATGGGGTCGAAAAGCAGTCCAGCGGCACGGTCAACTTTTGCCAGAAAAAATAACCTTTGGGCATAGAGAGTGGTAAATAGCTCTTTATCGCCATCCACCAGACAAATCCGAAACAACAGCCCAAAGTCAGGGTGGTTGAGATAAGTTTCAGCGCTCATTCAAGGGGTGCATGGGATAGATGTGGGAACAAATGAAAAATTGATATTGGATTTATACCACTACTGAGCCCAAGAATGTTCCCAGCGGATCTAGCTCTATTATTTGGGTCTATTGAATGTAGCTCACTATACTATCGATCAGGCATTTATCCGTCAAGCCCAATGGCTGGAGCATAAACGCAACTCAGCCCGATGTCAAAATCAACCTGACTTTTGGCCGTTGCTAATTTCAAGAACATCGCTTTTGAGGCTGCTGGTCTATAGAATCCTGCTGGTTTTAAAGCGGCATTAAATTGAAACCCCAAGCGCGAGCAACTGAGCCTGGGCCTTTTGCAACGACTCTAACCATTCCTGATGGGGATTACTATCGGCGACAATGCCTGCTCCCACTTGCCCCCAAACGCTGTATGCCCCGTGTTCTGTGGGGGCCAAAAGTAGGGTACGGATCAAAATATTGAGATCCAGGTAGCCGCGAACATCCAAATAACCACAGGAACCATAGAACAAGCTGCGGCGCAGAGGCTCTAAGGTTTCAATGATTTCCATACAGCGAACCTTAGGGCAGCCGGTAATGGTACCGCCAGGAAAGGTGGCTCGCATCAGATCAATAACAGTTTGATCATCACGGAGGGTGCCGACGACATTACTCACCAGATGCATCACATGGCTATAGCGCTCGACCACCATCAGCTCATCCACTTGAATTGATCCCCAGGCACACACTCGGCCGAGATCGTTGCGTTCTAGATCCACCAACATAATGTGTTCTGCTTGCTCTTTGCAGTTGGCTTGTAGGGTTTTGGCAAACTGGTGATCGGCGGCGGGGGTATGACCACGGGGGCGCGTTCCGGC
>CALBPH010000197.1 GCA_937899365.1 uncultured Leptolyngbya sp. | reverse complement strand
CCGGTGCATCCATCGGCTGAGCGTCGGCAGGGGGCAGCGCCTCTTGGCCAACGGCCCCCCCGGTGAGCTGGGCCTTCATCGCCGCCAGCTCAGAGTCCACATCGCTACCGGCTTCTAGGCTAACAAACTGACTTTCCAGGTCGGCACCCGCCAGTTCGGCGGCTGCCTGGCCGCGGGCTTCCATTTCCAGAATTTTTTCTTCCATGCGCTCAAAGGCACCCACGGAGCTGTTGGTGCTGAGGTTGCCCACGGTCTTTTGCAGCTTTTCGTTGGCCTTGGCCGCACTGGCGCGGGCCTTGAGCATATTTTTCTTGGTCTTATATTCAGAAATTTTGCTTTCTAGACCGATCAGGTTGCGCTTAAGGGTCTCCACCGACGCGGTCTGCTGATCCAGCTGACCTTTTAAGGCCGCTGCCGTTTCCGCATGGGTTTTCTTGCGTACCAGGGCTTCACGGGCCAGGTTTTCATCCCCTTTTTGTAGGGCTAGCTGGGCGCGCTGGGTCCAGGTGTTGGCCTCGGACTGGGCTTTTTCCTGCTGCTGTTCCACTCGCTTTTTACTTGCGATCGCACCCGCTACTGCCTGACGCATTTGCACCAGATCCTCTTGCATATCCATGATGCTTTGCTCAAGAATCTTCTCGGGATCTTCGGCCCTGCTGACGGCATCGTTAACATTGGCGCGGAGAAGTCGGCTAACGCGATCAAATAACCCCATTGGTCTTCCTTGTCCTTGATAAGTTTGTAGTTGGGTTGGCGAGTGGGGGTCTTTGATCAGCCCCCGAAAGTAGCACCTGACGGCACCTAGCGCCTTAGTTTTAGCATATGTTGCTAAGCCACAGCGGTGTAGCCAAGCGTCTGTGCATATCTTCTAGGATCTCTAAAGAAACGATATATTCATCAGAATTCACTAAAAAACTTTAGACCTAGATAGGGGCTATATCAGGACTAAAAAATTTAAACGTTACTGATTGTGACGAAAATGCCCCTGTGGAGGATACGAAACCTCGTACCTACGCAATATTTTTGATGAAGAATGGGTAAACGTATCTATGAAATATTTTTGATGAATGCCTGGGCATATTAAAACTAGATCTCTAGAACCTGGATCTCTAGAACTTTAGTGGCTACTGACCCTTGCTTCCGTGATTTTCTTCTAAGCTTGAGAAAATAAGACTTGAGGAAACCAGCCGATCTATCGTCACCAGCACCTCATCTCTGTCACTTATTTGTTATTCGAATTTATTTAGCTATTAAATGTATCTCCTTAATCATCACTCTAAGATTGGTCCGTCAACGGTGATGGCAACCCTATCAAACCTGGTTAAACGTCAGCTGGGTTGGGTGGTTTTAAGTTTACTGCTCACCCTGACATGGTCATTTGCCGGAGCCCTTCAACCGGTTTTGGCCCATCGCCCCCACGATGTGGTTACCCAGGTAAAGCTCTCCCCCAGCTATAGCAGTGACAAAACACTCTATTCATTGGTGCGGGGCAATCTTTTCAAGTCTACGGATGCAGGCAATAGTTGGAAGCGGATTGTTCAGGGTCTGGATACGCTGACTCCTTTTTCCACCCTCACCATCGATCAGGCCCAGGGACAGGTGCTGGCGATGGGCACCTATGGAGACGGTATTTTCCGCTCGGACGACCAGGGGGAATCCTGGCAACAGTCTAATGAGGGTTTAGACACCCTGGATATTGGTGTGGTGTACAGTCTGCCCAGTGATGCCCAGGTAATGCTAGCGGCCGGGACCGACGGTGGACTCTCCCGTAGCACCGATGGTGGACAAACCTGGTTTTCTGTTGTCGATGCCTGCCAGACGTGTGCGGGCATTACAGAAGCAGAATGCACCCTGTGGGCGGTGGATGAAACCGGTCTGCTACTCAGTTCGAACAACGGTGGGCAAAGCTGGCAGTCGTTACTAACGGTGGCCGATGACTCGATTACGGCACTGGCTGGCAACAGTCAGGTACTCTACGTGGGCACCGCTTCTAAGGGGGTGTTTCGCATTAACCCTGACACGTTAGAGGTGCTGGAAGTCAATGGCGGTCTAGAAGATCTCCGAATTCAGGATGTCAAGCTCCTACCCGGTAACACCCGAGGGGTGATGGTTTCTAGCTGGGATCGGGGGATCTCAATTTCTTTGGACAGTGGTGGAACCTGGACGGATTACCCCCAGGGGCTGATCAAAGACAAGCAGGCCGATGAATTTGAAACCCATCACTTTTCTGAGATTGCCCTGTCGGATAATTTCTTGGTGGATAAAGCTGCCTTTTTAGGCGGCTTTAACGGTCTTTATCGATCAATCCAAGGGGGCCAGCAGTGGCGAGAGATAGAAACCCTGGCTCGGGGTGTGGTGGTGGCTATGGATGTATCCCCTAACTACGCAGAGGATGGCACCCTGGCCCTCACCACCTACGTCGGTAAAATTATGATGAGCAATGACGAGGGTAAAACCTGGGAGTTGACCATGAACGGGGTGGAAGTCCCTCGGTTAAATGGTAATTTTGAGCCCTCCTATCAGGACCCGCGTCGATTTTTTGACATGGCGTTTTCCCCGGATTATGCCAGCGATAAAACCCTGTTTACGTCGGGGCTGTGGACCAAATTTTTACGCTCCACCAACGGGGCCAGGTCCTGGTCGCTCCATAGCCTCAGTCGAGAAGCGCGGGGCCTAACGCTGCTGCTATCTCCTGAGTTTGGCAGCGATAAAACTCTGTTTGTCGGCAACCAGGCGGGGGTGATGTTTCGTTCGACCAACGGTGGCAAAACCTTAAATCAAGTCGCCAAACTGCCTTGGGAACGAGGAAATGACAGTCCGTCCATGGTGATTTCTCCTGGCTTTGCCCAGGATCGCACCCTATATACGGTGGCGGAGACAGGGGTTTACAAGTCGACAGACGCGGGGGAATCTTGGCAGTCTACAACGGAGAACACCCCCATTGCCGAGGCCTGGAACCTACACATTGCGATTTCTCCTAACTACGTTCAAGACAGCACCCTGTATGTGAGCAGCTACGACGGTTTGTTTAAGTCATCGGATGCGGGCGGTAGTTGGGAACCGGTTGCGATCGCAGATGTTGCTCCTGAGCGCACCTTCCTAGAAGCGGTGGCCCTGTCCCCCAGCTATGCCCAAGATGGCACCCTGATGGTTAGCCTACGGGGTAAGGGACTTTATAAGAGTGTGGATGGGGGAGAAACCTTTGCCCCCATTGGCGATGCCAGCCTGGCCTTTTCTCGCATGTACAACGTGCCCTGTGCCGGTCGCCCCATTGAGTTTTCGCCCAACTACGCTAAAGACAATACGATTTTTGGCTTTGGTACCGCTGATACGGATCTCTATCGTTCCACTGACGGGGGTGATACCTGGGAGATTTTGCAAACCCCTGATGTGGACCCGCCGGTTGAGGTGAGTACGATACGGCAAGATGCGATCGCAGCCGAACTGTATCGAGGCAGAATTCTTAAGCTGCTGCTAGCGGTGGTCGTTGGTATTGTGGCCTACGTCGTCACCGGGCTGCTGGGGTTAGACAAACTCCTCAAACTCAATCGAAAATTGCTTCAGTTTGGTGCCGCCATGGGGGGCTTTGCCGTGGCCCTAGTGGTGATATTAAAAGTGCTGTAGCCTGCTATCGGTTTGCCAAACCGCTTAGCTTTCGTGCTCTCGCAACCAGGCTGACTGTCGTTTAACCTTGCGATAGTCAGCTAGGGTAAGCTGTCGCCAAGAAAACCACAGACCATAGATCAGCAGCACCAAGAAAGCGTTGCTAAACACAATCATCGACAGCTTGGCCGAGACACCGACAATCTGTCGCAGAATAAACAAATTAAGACTCACCAAAATCAGGAGAGTATTTAGAAACCATCCCCGACAAATACGTAACCGACTTCTGCCATATTCCAGCAGGCTAGCTAGTCGTTCAGACCGCAAATAGATGTATCGCCGATCGTCATAGTCATCGCCGTCTTGACCATAAAACTGCTGAGCCAGCCTAGGTTTCCAAACTTTGTCAAACAGGCCATCGGCCACCCGGTCAGTCACAATCCCAAAAATGTAGGTGATTGCCAAAATTGGCAGTAGTGACGGCAATGCAAACAGGTGATCAAACGGTACCCAGGCATACCCAAATAGACTCAGCACTAGCAGCACCACCCACATCGTGGCCCCTACTCCAATGACAATTAGCTCAACAAACAGGTCAGTGGTATTCACAGCAAGGCATCTCTAAAACGGTCGTTATGAACTAGAACGCGGCATCCATCCTATAACAAGCCATACAGAATCGTGACGTTCAAAACTTGACACAACAGTGATTTTTCAAAAAAACTGATATATTACATATCAGTTGATGACGCATATTAGCCAATGCCCATCCCCAAAACTGATGTTCTTAGCCGCACATTCATCCGCGATGACGTCTATGTGTCACTGCGTGACTGGATTGTCACGGGTGCGTTGGAACCTGGCGAAAAGCTTAAGGATAAAGAACTGGCGACGCAGCTAGGGGTGAGTCGCACGCCCATCCGCGAAGCCCTGCGCAAGCTGGAGGATGAAGGCCTAGTCGAAACCGCCGCCAACCGGTGGACCCGCGTTACTCCGATCACGCTGAGAGATGCAGAAACGATTTATCCCATCATTCAACAACTAGAAGAGCTAGCGCTGACATTGGCGTTTCCCAGGCTCTCTCCAGGTCATATTCAAACGATGCAAACAGCCAACAGTGACCTAAAAATGGCTCTCAGGCAAAACAATCCCCACGCGGCTATGGTGGCAGATGCTTCATTTCATCAGGTGCTGATAGACCTGGCTAACAATCGTGAACTCAGTACGATTCTCAATCAGCTGAATGTCAAGTATCAACGGATTGAGCTGGCTTACTTTAGTGAAGCTGGCTTACTGTTGGCATCGTTAGAAGAGCATCAGCAGCTGATTTCAGCACTTAAAACAAAAGACCTAGCGGCGGCACATCAGGCCCTAACCTGTAACTGGCAAGCCTCTATCGAACGGCTACGAAGTTTAGGAGAACCGTCATGACCGTGCGCGATATCTTGCTGTTGGGCAACCCTCGTCTTTATGAGGTAAGTGAGGCTGTCAATGAAACAGAGCTTGACTCTCTTAGACCCGTCATCGATGATCTGCATGACACCATGATGGCGTTTCGACATCAATGGGGAGCCGGGCGTGCCATTGCCGCACCTCAAATTGGTGTTATGAAGCGATTAATCTACCTGCATATTGATCGTCCTGTTGTGTTTATCAATCCCTGGTTTGAAACCAAAAGTGCAGAGATGTTTGAGGTGTGGGATGACTGCATGAGCTTTCCAGACCTGTTAATTAACGTAAAACGACACCAGTCTTGTCAGCTTGTGTACCGCGACATGCATTGGCAGCAGCAGCGTCTGACTCTGACGGGTGATTTGGCTGAGCTTTTACAGCATGAGATTGACCATTTAGATGGTGTTCTAGCGGTTTCTCACGCTGTTGACTCGACAGCGTTTGCCCTACGGAGTCAGCAGTCATTTACCAATTATGAGCGCTCAGATTTGAAAGAAATTAGGAGCACTGATGAAGCAGCGTAACGTAGCGATTTTAATCTTTAATGATGTGGAAGTGCTCGACTTTTGTGGCCCCTTCGAAGTCTTTTCGGTAACGGGAAAGCGAGATGGACTCACCCCATTCAATGTGTACACCGTCGCTGAACACCCCCTTATTTCTGCTAGAAATTCTCTTAGTGTTAACCCGTCCTACTCTTTCCAAACATGTCCCCAACCCGATATTTTAGTTATCCCGGGTGGCGGTGGTAGACGGACCGATGGGACACCGTTTGGCACTCGCAAAGAGATGGACAATGAGAAGCTTTTGGCCTGGATAAACCAGCGGTATCCCAGCACGGAACATATTCTTTCCGTCTGCACGGGGGCACTGATTTTAGCGAAAGCGGGCTTAGTGACGAATAGGGTTGCGACCACCCACCACCTAGCCCTAGTTGAGTTGCGCCAAATTGCCCCTACGGCTGAGGTG
>CALBPH010000196.1 GCA_937899365.1 uncultured Leptolyngbya sp. | reverse complement strand
CCTGCCCACCCAGGGACGCTTCGAGACCATCGTGGCCCTGGGCACTGCCCCATCCCCCACCGATCAGCTCAGCTGGAATGCCGTCCTTACTGGAGCCCGATGGGACTGGGAAAGCCGCTGTGCCCAGCCCGAGCTGGGAAATCCTGGCAACCCTGCTGGCACCGATGTCCACGCCACGGGCATTCGCTGCGATGGTCAGCTGGCCTATGATCTAGCCCTACATGGTCTAAAACGAGCTCAGGCCATGATTCCCGTCAGCATCAGCTCACCGGGGTGGGTGGTCTCCACGGGCGGCGACAACTGGGATGAACCGGCCCCTGACAGCACTGGCACCGTCTCAGCAGCCATGTTAGAAACCGTGGCTCCCTTCTGCGACACACCAGATCTCGGGGTATTCCCTGGTGTGCCAAGCCCCGATGACTCTGTACAAAACACGGTCAATGACATTGCCACAGCCCTGGGACTTCCCGCCCCCACCATCACCGTCGCCAACGAAGAAGAACTGCGCCCCCGCATCCAGCGAGAACGGGTGACAGCAAAGTTTGGCCAGCGAGATGCCCTATGGGCCCTGCGTCGGGCCCTGGGTCAGGCCAGGGAGTTTATCTATATCGAAAGTCCCACCTTTGCCCGCACCGCCTATCCTAATGGGGCTCCAGAGGCCCATGAGATTGACTTAGTCGAGGTTGTCCGCCAGCGCATGGCCGACAACCCTCGGCTCAAAGTTGTTATTTGTGTCCCCCGCGAGCCCGATTTTGCCCCTGGGAAATCCAACTGGGTGCGGGCCGCCCTCAAGCATCGCAAAGAGGCCATTGAACAGCTTACGGGCCAGGATCGCAATCGCGTCGCCGCCTTTCATCCCATTGGTTTCCCAGGACGCTCCGCTGTGATTCGTTCCACCCCCGTGATTGTGGATGATGTGTGGTGCTCAGTGGGTACCAGCCATTTTCGCCGTTGGGGCATGACGTTTGACGGTGGTGTAGATGTGGTCAGCCTGGACCGGGCCATGGTCAACGGCTATTCCAACCTGATCGCCCAGTTTAGACAAACTCTCATGGCGGCCAAGCTGGGGGTGACTGTCCCCAGCTCCCCTGCTACTGCCTCCGCCCTCTGGATTCGCCTATTCCAGGCAGAATCTGCCTTTGATGCGGTGGCCGATCTGTTGCAGCAGGGTGGTCTGGGTCGCTGCAGCCCTGTGTGGGAGGGACCCACCGACACCAGCGTGATTGAACAAACCGTAGACATTGCCGACCCCGACGGTGTAGATCCAGATGGCAGCAACTTACTGAACCTGTTTTTGCCATTGCTGTTAGACGATTAGGGGGCTCCGCAGTCAGTCCGCCTGGACCCATAACTTAGACCCATGGAAGCTTTAGATTGCAGGAACCCTGGAGCGGCTGAGAAGACTACACACCTGCTCATCACTGACCTGTGCAAAATTGTCGTACCACAGACCAATGGCATACAGATGCTTGGGAATAAAAAGACACACCAGCCGATCAACATGTTTCTTTAGCTGTTTGTAAGCGGCCATAGAGGCCACGGGCACAGCGATGATGAGTTGCTTTTGCGATCGCACCTGATAGTTCAGCCACATGATCGCCGCTCCCATGGTGGCCCCAGTCGCTAATCCATCATCCACCAAAATCACAATTCGATCAGATATATCTATCGGCGGACAGTTGCGGCGATAAACACGCTCTCGCCGCAACAGCTCCTGTTGTTCCTGGGAAACAATCTCCTCAAGCGTTTCGTTAGTAATCTTTAAATAGCGCTTGGCAGAGAGATTGAGTAGCTTTACATTGTCTGCCGCAATAGCACCCATAGCCGTTTCTTTATGGCCAGGCTCCCCAATTTTTCTAACAAGACAAATATCCAACGGCAAATTTAAGGCTTGGGCAATCTCATAGGCAACAGGAACACCCCCACGGGGCAAGGCCATCACCACAACATTGGCCCGGTTAGCATAGATTTTCAACTGCAGCGCAAGCCGTTGTCCTGCCTCAGTGCGATCTAGAAATTGAGTTTTCATAATCTTTCCCCACGGCATTATAAACAGACACACTCACCCATGCTTCTAGGGTAAAGCAACAATCTGAGTACGCTGTAAAGCATCCTGACCAAGGTGATTATGAACAGAGACTTCGCCGTTGCTGATTTAGATGATGAACCGATCGGTTAAATATGCCGTAGGGCAGCACCTTACAGATAAGATCATCCCGAGGATCAGCAACGCCAGACTTATTAACCAAACAGTCA
>CALBPH010000195.1 GCA_937899365.1 uncultured Leptolyngbya sp. | reverse complement strand
CGTCATATTTTGATTGATCAGGGATCGGCTGATGCATTTCTAGAGCAGCAGCAGCTCAAGCCTGAGATATTTAAAGCCGCCTGTAAGGCAGCCAATCAGCCCCTAACCCTGAGAATGCAGCCGGGCTATGACCATGGTTACTACTTTATTTCCACTTTTATGGAAGATCATGTACGTCATCACGCCCAAATATTGTGTAGATAACGCTTGATTTCAACACTATTGATGATTTCAAGTTATGGCTTGGCCCACTATGCATCTATTAAGGGTGCTGGCTCTGAGATGTAATAGCCCTGCATCAAATCAATATCAATTTTTTGAACCAGATTCGACAGTTCTTGGGTTTCAACAAATTCTGCAATTGTCCGTAGGCCCATGACTTGAGCAACATTATGAATTGATTCGACAATTGCGATCGCAGCGGCATCCAGAACCATATCAGTAATAAACTTACCGTCAATTTTTACATAATCGACGGGCAGGGTTTTGAGATATGCGAAGGAAGACATCCCACTGCCAAAATCATCCAGGGCAAAGGAAAAGCCTAATTTTTTCAAATGATGCATAAACTCAGCCGCCTGGCTTAAATTTCTCACAGCGGCTGTTTCAGTAATTTCAAAACAGATCCGCTGGGGCGATACATTAAAACTAGCCAGCTGAGCAATCAAAAAAAGCCGAAAGGCATCGTCCCCTAGACTGACCCCAGATAGATTGACCATATAGGTAATATCTGGACATACCATTTCTTGATTAGCAAGGTACTCAAAGAAGTGAATAATCACCCACCGATCAATGGCAATCATGAGGTCATACCGTTCAGCCGCCGGAATAAATTGTCCAGGCGCAATTAGACCACCTGCTTCATCAACCATGCGCAACAAGATTTCAGAATGGGTGGAATGGTCTGTCTTCGTGGAAACGATTGATTGTTGATAAAGGCAAAATTTATCTTGTTCTAGCGCCTGCTTAATGCGGATGCTCCACTGTTGCTGACCGCGCTGCTGCACAATGCCTAAATCATCAGCCTGATAGACCCTGACGCGATTACGCCCTCGCGTTTTAGCTTGGTAGCAAGCAGCATCAGCAGCACCGATAACAGCTTCAATATTTGGCAGATCGGCGTCAATTTTCGCCAGCCCAATGCTAACGCCAATACGCAATATCACATCATTCCAGACAAATCTCAGCTCATGGATAGCTACACGGATTTTTTCGGCAATAACCGCCGCTTCAGTCAGACGACAACCGTGAAGAATCAGGCCAAATTCATCGCCACCCAGTCGCGCCAGGGTGTCAACACCCCGGACTTGTTGTTTGATTAACAGCGCTACCTGCTGCAACAGATCGTCTCCGGCGTTGTGGCCACAGGTATCGTTTACAAGCTTAAATCTGTCTAAATCTAGATAGCACAGCACATGGTCCTGACTCAACGCTCTCTCTAGAGTAGCGGCTAGAATTTCCTCAAATTTACGACGATTGACTAATCCGGTCAAACTGTCATGGCTCGCTTGCCATGACAGTTGTTGAGCAATTTTGCGTGACTGGGTAACATCACGAAACACCATGACTGAGCCCAGCATCTGTCCGTTGCGATCGCGCAGTGGTGCCGCCGAGTCATCAATCCCATATTCAGCCCCATCCCTAGCTAGCAATATTGAGTCTTTCTCTAGAGCCGTAATAGAGCCCTCTCTCAATACCCGTTCCACCGGGTTATCCAATGGAACCCGTGTCCTCGCATGCACAATTACCAACACATTGGTCACAAGCTGCCCAACAGCGTCAGCATTAGACCACCCCGTTAATCTCTCAGCCACCGGGTTGAGGTAGGTAATCCGCCCGATGTCATCGGTCGTCAAAACCGCATCACCAATTGACTGTAACGTCACCTGAGCCAGCTCTTTCTCTCGAAATAGCTCGCGCTCTGCGGCCTGACGCTGAATAATCTCAAGCTGCAGTTCGATTGTCTTTTTCGAGACCAGGTCCTTTAAATGATAGCGATGCTCTTCTAACTCTTGGGCTAACTGTTTCTGCTCGCTGATATCTTCAGCCACAATCACCAAGTAATTACCCCCTCCTGTGGTCTGAACCTGGGCTATCGTCGCGTGCAGCCATATCGCCTTACCATTACTGCATAAGCACTGCTTGTCATGGGTAAAGACGTCTATCTCTGCACCAATTAAGCGATCTATCCCCCGCTTTATGTCAGCTCTGTGGGCAGGATGGGTAATGTCAAAAGCAGTTTTAGCCAGCAACTGTGGGGCAGAGTAGCCAAGAATTTCGCAAAAGCGACGGTTCACCTGCAAGAATCGTCCTTGCAAATCGATATTGGCAATACCGGCAGCAGCCTGCTCAAACGTCATCTGAAAGCGTTTCTCACCTTCGACAACCTGTGCAGTAAGTGCCTGATTCAGCTGACTCAACAGGTTCAAGCGCTCATCTTTTAACTGATCAACTTGCTCTTGTAAAATTTCGACGGTGCTAGAAATTTCAATGGGGTTGAGAACTGAAAAAAAACTCGTCTGGGTAACAATCCCAGCCAGATAACCCGATTGATCAGTCACCACCAAACGCCGAACTCGCAACCGCTGCATCAGTTGACTCGTATCCCATAGCGATGTCTCAGGTTGCACACAGGCCAAGGGACTGCTCATGGTCGTCTGGGCTGTTATCGTATTCACATCCAGCAATAGGGCACGAAACTGAACAATGTCACGCTCAGTGACAATACCCAGCGGTCGTTTCGCGTTTCGTGGGGGCGTCCCGGAAGCAGCGTCAGCAACATCAGCCTCAACAATCACCACACAGCTAACGCGGTTAGTCACCATAAGCTGGGCGAGTTCTATCAACGTTGCACAGGGCAGAGCCGTGACAACTTCATTGGTCATGACATCTGCGACTAAGCGCAGCTTCAATAAAACTTTTGGCTGCACAGCTTTGCGCAAGCTTTGCGTTGTGACAACGCCTACTAGATGACTTCCCCTAAGCACCGGCAAGTGACGAATCCGATACTTGCGAAGTAGCCCTAGAACTGACAACGGATCGTCCAGATCAGTCTCTGACAGTGTAATCAGCGGACTCGTCATTACATCGGCAACCCGCAAAGCGTTGATATCACAGCCTGCAGCTGTCAGTTTCACCAAATCTCGCTCAGTAAAAATACCTATGAGTTCGTGATTTTCAGTGACGAGAGCGTAGCCTCTTCTAGGCAAGGGTGTTACATCCGCCTCAGTCTCTTTTACAACAGATGCTGCAGGCTTACTCTGGGTCAGCAATGTCAGCAACGTACTCAGTGGAGTATTTGCATCAACAACTAAAGGCGGTTGGTCTAACATGCAGCCATAGCGAGACAGGACACCAAAGACCTGCTTATTACTTTATTTAAGACAATTCTTATGTACAAACTATAAAGTAAGTAACATTTGTTTTGATATATATTTTTTTACATCAAATTTTATTACTAGCTGCCCAGCAGAAACAGACCTAATAGGGTGGCGCTGTTCCAAAGGCTATGGATCAGCATGGGTGCAAGCAAATTTCGCGATCGCGTATACACCCAGGCCAAAATTGCCCCTAACAACGTTAGCGGTATGACCTCCGACAGGCTTAAGTGGGCTGAGGCAAAGATAAAGCTGCTGAATAAAATGGCCCCCCAAACTGGCATGTAACGGGTCAGAGAGGGTAGCAAAAAGCCACGGAAAAGCACCTCTTCAAATAGGGGAGCGGCCACAGCTGCCGTGAGGAAAAATAATAAAAGGGCCACAGTATCGCTTTCTTGCAACACTGTTTGCAGCAGTGGGTTATTCCCCCCCTGACCGCGCCAGATTTGTTGATTGAGGGCAGAGATGCCAATCATCAGTGGTAGCGCTACCACATAGCCACCCACACCCCACAGGGGCCAGCGATCCCATAGCTTGACCTGAAACCAGCCCTTGGGCAACGGGCGATGGGTCCAAATTGACCCGGCCAGCACTGCAATGCCACTCGCAGACATCAACAAATAAAAGATCATTGAATAAAGGGCTCGTCCACGACTGCCAGCCGCCGCAAAGTTTAGCCCTGACAGCTGTAATACAAGGGGAATGAGCAGTTGGCCCACAAAGAAAAAGCCAACAATCAGCACCTGCCAGATAATTTCACCATCCCAGGGCACCTCCCAAGGAGACATGGCCTTACCCAGGAGTGATTGCTCACGCTTGGTTAACCACTGCCCAGCTAAGACAATGAGGACCCCAATGCCGATGATGCAACCCAGAACTGGCATCGTACCCACAGCAACTAGTTTCACTAGCTTAGATTGGGCCGTTGCTTGCTCTTGCTCATTTAATTGAGCGAGATCCACGGAACGGTCGTCTAGGGTGTAAAGCTGTTCTAAAACACGATATTGAAACCAACCGCTGAGCTGACTAGTGATGGTAGTTTCAGCCGTCGGGGTAATCACAGGGGGCGTTGCCCATAGCCCCAATAAAACCCTGGCTAAATCAGCCGTAGGGCCATCACTGTCTGTCAGGGGCTGCCAATGTTGACGGGCAGCGCTAAGGTTATTTTGCTTGGTGGCAATGATCCCTA
>CALBPH010000194.1 GCA_937899365.1 uncultured Leptolyngbya sp. | reverse complement strand
GGAGGAAAGATGCAAGTATGGGTTGCAAAGTGGTCAGGAAAGATGGCTCAATGTTTAGCTGAGCAAATTCATAAAAGTCTTGTTCAAGGTAAGCCAAGGTTTCTCTGCATCCCTCTTTCTACTGAAGTTTCGCCTTATTTAGCTGATAATCTTGCGAATATAGCTATCAATGACCTGCTTCAACAAGACGATGAGCAATGCTATGAACTTCTGGTAAAAACGAGTCCGAGCCCACAAATTATTAGACCTCTTGCAAAAATGCTGATGTGTTAGGGTAAGCAGCCTCACAGAGAACTTCAGGCAAGGTTGAGTTCGTAGTTGTAGAGCGCGGCAATTAAGTTACAACGCAGGCCATAGCGTCGTCTCCGATTACGATAACGGCAGGAGAGGAGCTTGAAAATTTTGAGGCGTCGATTGACATGCTCAATGCAGATGCGCTCGCTTCCTAAGGTCTGATTATAGTCACGGTCGAGGTCTGACAACTCTCCATCCTTAGGCTTTTTCTTGGGGATGTAGCTGTTTGCATGATACCGAGCAATGCCCTGGTAGCCACTGTCTTCGAGACTTAAGGTTTGGTGATGAATATGCACACCTGAAGCCTTAAACAGCTTGAAATCATGGGTTCGTCCGTGACCAAAGTAGAGACAAATGATATCCAAGGTGTCTCGGTCAATAATGACTTGGCACTTGAGGGTATGATATTTTTTCTTGCCTGAGTAGAACTCTCGTTGCTTACGTTTGGGACGTTCAATCGGTGTTTCGGTCACATCCATGACCACCACATCAGGACGACCAAAGCCCTTGACTAACTGCTTCTTTCCAGGGATACGGAATAATCCTGTGGCCATCAAACGGGTTTCAACGTGATGCACAATTCGACAAACGGTGGATTCTGAGACACCGTGATCCGTGGCAATGTGAAAATAGGTGCGATATTCTCGCCAGTATTCCAGGGCAACCAAGATCTGGTTTTCAATCGATAGCTTGGGAGGACGCCCTGGCCCCGGCTGCTTGGGTAGCATCGCTTTTAAGCCGTTGACCATTCGTTTGAAGGTTGGTCTTTGGACCCCGAATCGACGCTTAAACTTCTGAGCATTCAGGGTTTTGCTGGCTTCGTAGTTCATCGGTATTGCTAGAGCACCATGAACCAAAGCCTATCAGGCTAGCATGAAACGTATTATGCAAGAGGTCTATTAACCATCGCAACACTGTATTTGGTGGGAGTATTTCAACATTGGCAATTCTCTCTGCCTGGACCTTTGTCCATGTGAGGCTCCAGACACCCAGCCGTATTGTCATTCAAAGCAACAGTCTCGACTACACTAACCCAGCCCAAGGAGACTTTCAATCCCATTGCTTACCTCCTGATGAAAAGAGCTGGCAGCGGTTTCTTTCAACCCTCTCTAAACGTGGAAAGGGTCGCATAACTCTCTCTGCTGAGGTGTATTCAGCAGCCACACTTGTTGGAAGATTTCAAGGCAAATATGTTGCCCTAAAATTATAAAATTAGACAAACGCTAATGCCGCATTCAGGGTGTCGCTGGGGCGCATAGCTTTACTTGCTTTACCGGCATCAGCTAAATAGTAACCGCCAATGTCTACCGGCCGACCCTGAACGGCATTGAGTTCACTTACAATCTTGGCTTCATGCTCATTTAGATAGTGAGCCAGTTTGGCAAACTTAGCTTTAAGGTCCAAATTTTTACTTTGCTCAGCCAGTGCCTGAGCCCAGTACATGGCCAAATAGAAATGACTGCCACGATTATCTAATTCGTGCACCTTACGGGACGGCGATTTAGCATTTCCTAAATATTGACCGTTAGCTTTGTTTAGGGCTTCAGCCAGAATCAGGGCATTTTCGTTGTTGGTTTTACGGCCAAGATCTTCCAAGGTGACCGCCAGTGCCAAAAATTCACCTAGCGAATCCCAACGTAGATGACCCTCGTTTACAAACTGTTCAACATGTTTGGGAGCAGACCCCCCCGCACCCGTTTCAAACAACCCGCCCCCCGCTAGCAGTGGCACAATAGAGAGCATTTTGGCACTGGTACCCAGTTCGAGAAT
>CALBPH010000193.1 GCA_937899365.1 uncultured Leptolyngbya sp. | reverse complement strand
GATATTCCAGGAAGCGACCACAGCCAGTGTGGTTACCAGACCGCTCAAAATCACCAGGGGCATGGACAGGCCATCGGCCGCAAGGGACCAGTTGAGACCAATTTGAGGGACCCAAGCATAGTTATCAACTAGCTGCAGACCGGCTTGATTGAGATCGTAATAGGTAGCAAATGTATAAAGAATGAGACCAAGTTCGGCTAAGCAAGCGCCAAGGGTATACCAGCGAATAGTCTTGCCTTCAATGTCTGGCATTAAAGGAATGGGGATAGCCGCTAGAAGGGGAAATATAACTAGCGCTGTCAACCACGGAAAGTGTTCAACAATCATGCCAACTCATGCGTACAACTCATTATCAGAGGCGCGTTTTGCCGAGGGGCAGTTGGTCTAGTTTGAAGCGGAAAGGCTTACTCTCTGCAACACACCCTGTAAGGGACCCTACAAGAGGACTACTGTTTTCGCGGCGGCCTTAGTCGAAGAGGTCGGAGGAATTCAGGAACGCATTGCGCTAAAAAAACACTAGGCTAACTAACCGGACGGCAATGAGGAAAAATACCTATTGAATTACGCCCAGTCACAGTATATGTAATTTAGTTAACTTTTGATAAGGTCATTTTCCATGAAAACCATTTGCTTTTCTTAACTTCCTTGATGTGTAAAGCTTTCGGCAAGCTAAGAATTTATTACACATAAACGATTGCTATGAATGTCCCCAATCACACTTATGTAAACCTATGTTTATAAAAATTCTAAAGAATAAAAATTGGTCAGGTATTTCTGTGTAAACGCTTCTGGGGCAACGGCCTTAGCTGATGAGTTGGGCTTGGGTGCCCTTAAAATCAATGGCTAATTGATGGACGGTGTAAGGTATGTCGGCCAATCGCCAGGGTTTACCGAGGGTTTGACACACGGTGGGGGCCGTTTCTGGACTGGCCAGAGCCAGGAGGGTGGGACCGGCACCGCTGATGACTAGGCCCCAAGCTCCAGCGGCAAGTGCTTCGGTGTGAATGTCGTCATAGTTGGAGATGAGGGTTTTGCGATAGGGCTGGTGGATGCGATCGCAAAGCGCCCGTTGCAGCCAGTCTCCATTGCCCGTTGCCAGGGCTTGGGTGAGTAAGCCCAGATGGGCTGTGTTAAAAATGGCGTCGCTGCGGCTATAGCTGTCGGGCAAAACGCGGCGGGCTTCGCTGGTGGCCAGTTCAAAATCTGGGATGGCAACAATGGGGATGATGGCATCGTGCCAGGGAATTTCACAGAGGGTGAGGGCATCGCCTTTTTGATAGACGGAAAGCTGACAGCCACCGAGAAGGGCGGGAACGACATTATCTGGGTGACCTTCTAGGTCGGTGGCGAGGGTGGCGAGTTGGGTTTGGCTCAGGGGACTGCCAGCCAGGAGGTTGGCACCGACCAAGCCACCGACAATGGCAGTGGATGAGCTGCCAAGACCGCGAGATAGGGGAACGTGGAGGTCAATATCAATGTGGATATTGGGGATGGGCTTATTGAGATGCTGGTATAGGGCGACAAAGGCTGTGTAGACAAGATTGTCTGGACCAGTGCTGAGGCGGTTGGCCTCGCTGCCGCTGATGGTGATGGTCAGTGGCTGGTCGGTGGGGGTGAATTTGAAGTGGTTATAGAGGGTGAAGGCTGCACCAAGGCAGTCAAAGCCGGGGCCGATATTGGCGGGGGTTGCGGGGACTGTGACTTGGGCAGTGTTGGGCAGTTTGAGGTTGTCTAGCGTGTCTAAAGTATTAAGCGTGATTTGTTAGAAGGGGACGTGTCTTGAGCCGAGGGGTTGCGATTTCTAACGCCTAAGCTTCCGCTCCTAACAGACACTTATCCTGAGTAATCGCAATAAAGTTGGATACGGCAAGGTCAGGTGTCAGGGCTTCAAAAGCCATGGGAAAGTTACAACACTCGTGGAGGCTCTCCCAGGAGGGTGCCCCTTGAGGTGTTGTAAAAATTGGGGTTCAACCAATTAGTATTTCAGATTAGAAGTACCCGTGGCTATCTAGGGCCGCTTTGACTCGAGTGATAACGTCAGGAACTGCGATCGCACCCAAGTCCCCTTCCTGCCGGGTGCGAATGCTCAGGCTGTTATCGTCAACTTCCTTAGCCCCGATCACAGCCATCACCGGGAGCTTTGCTTTCTCGGAATTGCGGACCATCTTGCCTAAACGCTCACCGCTGCGGGCAACCACGACACGTACACCCAGCTGCTGCATTTGCTCAGCGACTTGTGCCGCAAAGGGCAACTGCTCGGCGGTCACGGGCATGAGTCGTACCTGCTCGGGGGCTAGCCACAAGGGGAAGAGACCCGCATATTCTTCGATCAGAATGCCGATTAGACGCTCTAGTGAACCAAAGGGGGCACGGTGGATCATCACCGGACGCTGGCGGGTGCCATCGGCGGCGACATATTCCAGATTGAATCGCTCGGGTAGGTTGTAGTCGACCTGTGTGGTACCCAGCTGCCACTCACGACCTAAGGCATCGGTAAAAATAAAGTCGAGTTTAGGGCCATAGAAGGCGGCTTCGCCAATGCCTTCAAAGTGCTCCATCCCCAATGTTTCCACCGCACGACGGATGGCATTTTGGGATTTTTCCCAGACGTCATCGGAGCCAATATATTTGTCAGAATCCGGATCACGGAAGCTGAGACGCGCTTTAAAGTTATCGAGCTGCAGGCTCTTAAAGACAGCCAAAATCAGGTCAACGACCTTTAGGAATTCGTCATCAAGCTGGTCGGGGGTGACAAACAGATGGGCATCGTCGACGGTAAAGCCACGCACGCGGGTCAAACCACCCAGCTCACCGGACTGTTCATAGCGGTAGACCGTACCAAATTCAGCTAGACGCATGGGTAGCTCTTTGTAGGAGCGCAGTTCGTCTTTATAAATCTGAATGTGGAAGGGGCAATTCATAGGCTTCATGACAAAACCCATTTCATTCGTTTTATCCGTTTCTGTTTCCGCCATCATCGGAAACATGTCTTCGCTGTACTTTTGCCAGTGGCCCGACGTTTTGAATAGGTCTACCTTGGCAATGTGGGGGGTAACAACCGGTAAGTACCCCCGCTTAACCTGCTCCTGCTTAAGAAAATCTTCCAAAGTAGACCGTAGCAGCGTGCCTTTAGGCGTCCATAACGGTAGTCCTGGCCCGACATCCTCGGAAAATAGAAACAGACCCAGCTCTTTGCCCAGCTTACGATGATCCCGCTTTTTGGCTTCTTCGCGACGGCGTTTGTATTCTTGCAGTTGCTCAGGGGTTTCCCAGGCGGTGCCGTAAATGCGCTGGAGCTGAGCTTTAGTTTCGTCACCGCGCCAGTAGGCTCCAGCAACGCTTTCTAGATCAAAGGCTTTGGGATGGAGTTTGCGAGTGCTTTCAACATGGGGACCGGCACACAGATCCCACCACTGATCACCGATGTGATAGAGGGTAATGGGCTCTTCAATACCGTCTAAAATTTCGAGCTTGTAGGGTTCCTCTAGGGCCTCAATCCGTTGCTTAGCCTCAGCACGGGATACTTCTTCTCGCTCGATAGGATAGTCCTTTTTAATGATTTTGATCATCTCCTTTTTGATCGTTTTTAGATCTTTGTCGGAGAAGGGATCGGGGTTGTCAAAGTCGTAGTAAAACCCATACTCGGTCCAAGGGCCAATGGTGACCTGAGCCTTGGGAAATAGACGCTGTACGGCCATTGCCATGACGTGGGAAAACGTATGGCGAATGCGCTTAAGGTCGTCAGACTCGTCCGTTTTGGGAAGGTATATGTTTTCAGACTCAGCCATGGGAACTGTTCGGGTTTACATGCCGCATATTAGCTTAGACAGCCACTATGGCGTTGGCAATAGGTGAGTCAACTTCGGTAAAGATGCTCCTTCGGTAAAAACGACCCTTCGGTAAAAACGCCCCATGAACCTGTAGAGTTATCGGGACATCACATGTTAAAGCACGGGGCACCAGCGCCCACTCTCTTTAAAATCTAAAGAGTTATGTTGAAAGTATATTCATGTGGTATGTTTTATCCTTGTGAAATTCAACGCTGGGAAAGTTAGCGTTTGCGCCTCTGATTTGAAGATCTGAGGGCCCTGAATTTTTGATGTTCAACAAAGTTTTTTCACAAAACTAAATCCTTTCATTTATGGCTAAATCCACGACAGCTGTTCCATTGGTGTTACATCCAATGGCTAAGTTTCAGCGCCAAGTGCAATCCCTAGTAGAATCTGACGTCATTAAACCCACCGATAAGCTCTGGAAAATAGCGTTTCTCTTTAGAGACAACTGGGAGCACTGGAAGCACGAACTTGAAGAGTTTGAATTTTCGATGCAAGACCCGATTAGCGCCCTATTGGCCGTAGAAAGTTGGGAAGAGGAACTGTAGAGTGCGATCGCAACGGCACCTGCCCTTAGCAGACAGCCTTAGGCAAATAGCCTAAAGGACAGCCACCGTGCCAGAAAAGGCACCATGAAGAATAGCCCAATCACATAAGCAACCGCTACGATGCGATACCGTCGGGCGGTTGCTGCTATGTTTTGTGCCATGGTCAGGGGCACCGCCCGTAATGGCGGAATTCCGTAGATGATTGTTACGGCCAGCAGGTTATAGCTTAAGTGCACCAGCGCCAGCTGGAGCGCGACCGGACTCTTGACAGCTAGGGTAGCGATCAGGGCCGTAATGCAGGTTCCAACATTAGCCCCCAGTACAAAGGGATAGATATCTGTCAGTGTGACCAGGCCAGCCCCGGCTAAGGGGACCATCAGGCTAGTGGTCATGGAGGAGGATTGTAAAAGGGCGGTGACCCCAGCACCGGTGGCCAGACCTCCTAGGCTTGAGCCGTGGCCAGTTACCCAGTAAATAGCCTCTTTTGCTGGGGTGTCTAACCAGCGCTTGAGCAGCCAGCCTAGGGCAGTAACAGAAGTCATTACCCCGCCCACACTGGTGCCAACCCACAAAAACGAATCCCAGGGGCCAGTCAAACTGTTTACGCCATAGATAATGAGCCTGCGCGTGGGCTGAGTCAGCCAATCGACGGGGGATACAAAATTAACTAGAGCGTTAACTGGAGCGAAGGAAATGGCAGCGCTTTGGGCCACAAGCCACTGGCTCAATTTCTGTAGCGGGTGCAGCAGCAGCTCTAGGGGAAAAAATAGGAATAGGGCTATCAGGTTAAAACAGTCATGGATAGTGGCGGCGGCAAATCCCCGTTCAAAGTCATCGTCATTGCCCATGTAACCTAGGCTAACCAGGGTATTGGTAATGGTAGTCCCCAAATTAGCGCCCATCACCATGGGAATGGCAGTGGCAATGGGAAGTCCAGCCGCCACCAGGGCAACGAGCAGGGCCGTAACAATGCTAGACGACTGCACCAGCGCCGTAGCTAAAATGCCCAACAGCAGACCCAGCCAGGGATTAGAAGCTAGGGTCAGTAGCCCTTCTGCCTGGGGACCGAGAATGGACTGAAACCCAATGTTGAGCAGATCTATGGAGGCAAATAGGCCATAGATGGCAAGTAAAGCACCGGCTGAATAAAGCCAGGATTGCCCTAAACTAAATGTCTGAGACTCTGCTGGGGAGCTTGTGGGTTCCTGCACATCTTCCGTCGGCTGGCTGGCAGCTTCTAGGGCTGTTTTCTCAGCGTCGACAACGGGTTTTGAGTCGCTTTGGGAGGAGGGAGTCACCATGAACGTTGATGCTCTAATTGACTGGGTTGAGGCGTGGGCTCCGCCTACATGGCAGGAGTCCTGGGATAACTGTGGCTGGCTGATAGAACCTGGCATCCTGTCGCAACCGGCGGGGGTATTGGTGTGTTTGACACCAACACTGGCGGTCATGACCGAGGCGATCCGGCTTAAAGAGGAGGGTGCCCCGGTGAACCTGATTTTTGCGCATCATCCTTTAATTTTTAGTCCACTCAAGTCTGTGGCAGCTGGTGATCCCGTCGGGGAGATGGTGCGTTTGGGTATCACCCACGGCATTGGCGTATACAGTGCCCATACTAATTTTGACCAGGTGGCCGATGGCACCGCTGATGTGTTGGCTCAGCTTTTGGGGTTAAAAGACTCGGTGCCGGTGGTACCAACTCAAGATGGCTTAGGCTACGGTCGGGTGGGGAATTTACCCAGCCCTCAATCGCTGGATGACCTGTTGGCGCTTATTCAGACCCAGCTAAATCCACCAAATTTGATTCATTCGCCGACGGCAGATTTACAAACGATCATTGACCGGGTGGCGGTCTTGGGAGGATCAGGGGCTAGTTTTATGGCAGCGGTGGCGAAGACGGGAGCCCTGGCCTACCTGACCTCTGATTGTAAGTTTCATCAGTTTCAGGAAAGTCGCGATCGCAACCTCATCCTCATCGACGCCGGCCACTACGCCACCGAACGCCCCGCCTGTGCAAAATTAGTCAAAAAGTTCCAACAGCAGGGCGTCACCTGGACCCAACTCAGCACCACCGACGAAGACTTTCGTCAGTTTTGGTAGATGTTGTTAGGACAGTTGCTATTTCTTCTGTACTCGTTGTGCCTTAGCCACCACGCCAACTCGATTCATCATATCTTCTTCCAGGTGGGTGGCTTTTTTATCCTTATATTCCGCTTCCATAGCCTCGTCTAGGTGGCTAATGTAGTAAGACATATTGTGATCAGAGATTAGATCAAACCCTGCTTCAAACAAACTCTTTATCAACCCGACGAACCCATCTACAGCACGGCTAAATGCTTGATAGTTCGACATTAGCCGCCCCTTGGAATTGAAGTACTTAAGCGTACCCAGGTGACCATAAAACCGCATTGGATTTTGAAAAGAGAACGGCGGCGGCACGTGGGGAACAACATCATTGTTATTTACAAACCGAAAAACCTTACCGGCAAGATTTTTATCAAGTTGTCGGCTAAAGGTGAGATCACCCACACGGGGTTGTCCAAATGTGTACAAACCAGCAACATTGATGCCATTTTCATGGAGTGATGCCGCTGCCATTGTTGCCAACGCTCCCCCCAAGCTGTGGCCAGTAATTAGCAGCGGCGGTAGCGGCTTCAGGGGCTTACCCGTTTCTTGGGACTCATTTTGCCAGCGCATAAGTTGTGCCAAAACATCGCGCTCAATATCTGCCCAGCCTAGAAAGAAACCCGTATGAACTTTACCTTTGTAGGACGATAGGGTAGTTTTGCCCGCTCGCCGAATTGTAAAGTTACGCAGTTTCATATCCAGGTTGGTGGTCCAATCACGGATCTCTTGAGTGCCGCGAAAGGCCAGCACCATACAGTCATCAGTGCGAAAAATAAAGGCTTGGGTATCTCGCTTATGGGCATTGAAAAAACGAAAGTTGTGCCGAATATCGATTTTCCATAGGGTGGCGATTTCAGTCACGTAACGCACGTCTTGGTATACCAGCCGAGATGCTTTTGCCAAACTGAGGGCAAGCTGAGTGCGGTAACGGTCAACATGCTCTAGTTTTTCAAAATCAGACTTTTTATAAGGAGAGCGCAGAATGCGATAACCAAACTTTTCAAACAGCTGCCTGACACCGTCAAAACCATGGTCGTAGATATAGTTATAAAGCTGATCGTAAACTCTCGAATCACAGTTACGACGGTAGGTCTCATCCGCAATTAGTCTGACCCAGTAATTTAACCAGGGTTCTACCTCTTTGACCCGAAACACACCAGAATTAACCATATAACCAAAATGCTCTAGGCCATTTAGCATTTGGTTAAACCAATCGCGTACGGATGTTTCTGCGTAGTAAGTCTGCATCTCAGATGTCTGGCTTTCTTCGTTAGATGTCGACTCAATTATTTGTTTACGATTTTTTCGAGCCTTAGAACTACTTAAAGCTTGGCTTACAAGTTCACTGGTGACCTTAAATGTAGAGGGTGTTGCTTCTGTTGTTTGGGGGGTATTCAGCGGATAGTCTCGATACTCTTCAAAATCTAAAATGCTGAGTGCATGGGCAACACCGGGGTCATTTTCAAACTCTCGTGTGGCCCGACGGAGAAAATCAATGCGCTGCCACTGATGATATTTGCTATAGCTACGGACGCCATAGGCTAGCGCAATGGCACTGACTCCAACCGCTGCTGCAAATGCGGCCTGGATGAGTAAAAATCGCTTTCGCTGCAGTGCCTCAACATCGATAGCAGCGTCATTATTATTATTTGACCCCGTCACCAGGGTTTGGACCTCATTTTCAAGGTTAGGTAAAAGGTCGTCTTCAAACTGATTGATGGCGATACTTGCTTCTAATCTGGGCTCCTGAGCTGCCTGAGCTATTCCTGTCAGCAGTAAACTCCTGAAAAGAGATAACTTAAGGCTAATGGCAAGCAAGCTGGCAGAACTACGCACTTCTAGACTACTGATATATCAGATCCTTTTGATGCTATCGAAGCATACCCCGTTTGCCTCAGAGAATAATGAAAATTGATATCCCTAAAACCTGGCCTGGGGATGCGGCGGGTGCGATCGCAATCCAAAATCGTCTGCGGGCTCGGGTAATTACCACCGATCAGTTTGAGACCATTACTACCGTGGCAGGGATTGATGCTGGATTTGAGCAGGAAGGCCCCATAACCGGGGCGGCCGTTGTGGTACTAAACATGCATGAGCTGCGGAAGCAGGACCAGGCCTAGGCCTTTCGCCCCACCACCTTTCCCTATGTGCCCAGTTTGCTGTCATTTCGCGAAATGCCAACGGTGCTAGATGCCCTAACCCAGCTAACCCTGGAGCCCGATTTAATTGTGTGTGATGGAGCCGGCATTGCCCATCCCAGACGGTTGGGGATTGCCAGTCATCTGGGGGTACTAATCAATAAACCGACCATCGGTGTGGCAAAGTCCCGGTTGTTAGGCACCCACAATGAACTGCCGCCAGAGAAGGGAGCCTGGGTGCCGCTTATGGATCAAGGAGCAACCATTGGTGCAGTGCTAAGAAGTCGTACAGGTACCAAACCCCTCTATGTGTCCCCTGGATATCGAATTAGTTTAAACACTGCCGTTGACTATGTGCTGCAATGTACGCCAAAGTACCGTTTGCCAGAGACAACTCGACTGGCGGATCGATTGGCGTCAAATCGAGGACCGATGCCCTCGGTCGGAACATCCGCCATAGATGGCGTAGGGCAGCTGAAATTGTTTTAAGGATGCCCGCCCGCGTAGGGGCGGTCCATGGAACGCCCCTACGCGGAACAGATCAAATATGTTGAACCATATCTTCTAGGGGAAAACGCACCTTAGCCAAATGGGCGTATTTGTCCTCTTCTGAACGATACCCGGCGGCACAAACCACCACCGCGTGATAACCCATCTCAGGCAACCCAAGAATTTCGTCATACTTATCAGGCATAAATCCTTCAATGGGGCAGGTATCGATACCTAGCATGGCGGCACTTACCATCAGCTGCCCCAGGGCAATGTAGGTCTGGCGAGTAGACCAGCCATCAACGTCTGGCACATTTTTCATAAAGCCTTTGACTACGTTGCTGTAGCCTGCCAAGGACTCTAACGTCACATCGCGCACTGCCGCTGTACGCGCCATGGAACGATCCACATCGGCTTCATCCAAGCCAGAATTGATGGCCAGTACAACCAAGTGGGAGGCATCTACCACCTGGGCTTGCTTCCAGGATGCTTCGAGCAGTTTTGCCCGGACTGCCGCATCGTCTACTACGAAAAATTTCCAAGGCTCTAGACCAAATGATGAGGGGGCTAGAACTAAACTTTTCTCCAAAGCTGACCAGGTATCGGCAGGGATTTTTTTGCTTGCATCAAACTTTTTGGTGGCATAGCGCCAGTTAAGCGCTTCGAGGACAGATTCACTGGATAAATTTGGAGCCGTCATGGGAAATACCTGTTCAACATGGCTGTTATAGCAGGTATGGGGGGAATCCAACACATACCTGCTATACCTATTGCACGTAAGCGCCCATGGGGCAGCTCACAGCAGCCCTGACAGGTCGATAGTCATCGCCTCATATGAAGCGATTGCATAAAAGTAAACATCTTGTAAAGGGCAGCTGCTCAAATTTTGAAATTCCCCTATCATGGTAGGCAGAATTTGTAAGCTTGGAGTTTAGTCCTATTACTAAGAAGCAGAAACCTCTTGTCAACCGCCATATCAAAGCCCCCCAGGTCCTGTTCATCGACCATACTGGCGAGAACCATGGCGTCATCGATACAGCTGACGCTATTAAGATGGCGAAGGAGCACAACCTTGATTTGGTCGTGGTCTCCCAGCCACGTGAGGGGCAACCTCCAGTAGCTAAAGCGATGGATCACGGCAAACTGCAATACCAGCAGAGCAAGCGTCAAAAGCAGACGTCTCGTCCGTCGGTGAAAGAGGTAAAGTTTCGGCCTAATATTGGCGAGTCGGACTATGAACTACGCGTTAAGCGGGCAACTGAGTGGCTCAGCAAGGGCGACTCTGTCAAGTTTCTTGTCCGTTTGAGGGGTCGGGAACACCAGCATCGCGATCGCGCCACCGATCTGCTGCAAAGAGTGATTACTGACTTGGAGAGTGCAGGTAAGGTGCAGTCTTTTGATCGACGGGCACTGACCGTATTTCTATCACCTTCATAGTTGCATTTAATTACTAAACAGTAGGTTGATAGGGCAGCTCCTCCCATAGCATTGAGGAGCTGTCCTAATTTTTTATTGGTATTGGAAAACTGGACTTTTGGATATTAGATGTAGACTACCAATTTTCAAGTTGGCTACATGGCCTGGTTTTTCCTTCCAACCGGCGAAGGTCGTTCAGCAGCACTCTAACCTAGGCATGGCTAGGAAAATTAAGGAACTAGACCTTCAACCAAATAATTAATCCATACCTGGGTTTTCTTAGGAAGAAACGCCTGAGATGGGTAAAGCAGCCACACAGCACTATTAAAATCGGTGGCCGTGACCGTATAGTCACTAAAAAGCCGAACTAGATGGCCTGTGGCAATCTCCGTTTCAACCAGCCAATCGGGGAGAAGCGTAAGACCCATATTTGCGATCGCACACCCTAAAATCACCGCCGAATTTGTCACCCAATACTGTCCTTGAATCGGCACTTCTGTGACTGTACCAGTCGCATTTCTAAACAACCAACTCAGGCTGTGCTCCCGACGGGGAAACAACAAACAGCTATGATCAACAATCTCCTCAGGCCTCTCTGGCACACCGTGTTTCTGCAAATAGTCTGGACCTGCGCAAACAAAGAACTCCATCGTCCGTAGCATCTGCAAACGATAGGTGCTGTCTTTTAACGCCCCCACCCGAATCGCCACATCAATCCGCTCAGCAATCAAATCCAAATACGCATCCACCAGCAGTAGCTCCACCTGCAGCTCCGGGTAGCGTCGAGCAAACTCCGGCAGCAATGGTGTCAGCTGCTTTTCCGCAAACACAACGGGCGCAGTCACTCGCAACGTCCCCCGAGGTGTCTGACTTACCTCTATTGCCTGCTGCCGAGCGGCCGTTAGCTCAGCCACCGCTGGAAACACCCGATCAAAATAGAGCTGCCCCGCCTCCGTTGGCTGCAGTTTACGAGTACTGCGCTGGAATAGGCGAATGTCCAAGTCTCGCTCTAATTTTGCGATCGCACGGGACACCGACGATGGATCCACATTGCGACGGCGGGCCACCGCCGCAAAGCTACGCTGCTGCATCACATCAATAAATAACCCTAACGCTGAGAGATCCATTCGTGCGTAAATCGCAAGAGTCTAGTTTGATTTTATGGGTTTATTGACAGTTTCATCATCGATACCATGCCCATAAATCCTACAGAGATGAGTTCATGAGCAACATTGCATTTTTAGGGATGGGTGCCATGGGTGCCCGTATTGCCACACGTCTATTGACCGCTGGGCACTCACTACAGGTATGGAATCGTACCCCAGAACGCTGTCAGCCGCTGGTGGAGCAGGGGGCGACTGTCCATAACTCTCCCAGACAGGCGGCGGAAACGGCAGCGGTGGTGATTGTCATGGTGGCAGATGATGACGCATCACGTCAGGTATGGCTAGACGAGAAAACTGGAGCAATGGGTGGACTGCGGCAGGGGGCAGTTGCCCTCGAATACAGCACTCTTACCCCCAGCTGGAGCCACGAGCTGGCGCAGATAATGTCCAACCTTAACCATCCGTTTCTTGCCGCTCCGGTAGTTGGCTCTCGCCCCCAGGCAGAAACCGGTCAGCTGATCCAGCTGGTGGGTGGCGATCTAACCACGCTGACATCTGTCCAAGCCATTCTGGCAAGCCACTCGGCAGTCATTCACCCAGTGGGTGATGCCACCCACAGCATGGGCCTCAAACTGGCGATCAATACCCTCTTTGGTATCCAGGTGGCGGCCCTCAGCGAAGTATTGGGGCTGTTGCAGAAAACAGGCATGGCCCCATCGACAGCTATCGACTGGCTCAATCAAATGCCCACCACCAGCCCGGCCCTCAAAGGCATCGGTGCTCTGATGGCTGCCCAGAACTATGCTCCGCTTTTTCCCGTTGACCTAGTGGAAAAAGATTTTCGCTATGCACAGCTGTTTGCCCAGACTGTTGGGACCCCGGTGCCTACCATCGAGGCCGTTCGTGAGGTTTACCAACAGGCTCAGGAGGCAGGCTATGGCGCGGATAATATTGCCGGTATCGCTCAGCTGTATGTCTAATGGGCCATCCAATCTACTAAGGAACCCTAATAGCGGTCTAAAATCAGAGTGTTATTCACTCACCCTGCTATGAAATTAGTGCTGAAGGCACTTATTCGCGGCTATCAGCTTCTAATTTCGCCGCTGTTGCCAGCCACCTGTCGCTACACCCCAACCTGCTCAAGCTACGCATTGACTGCGGTAGAGCAGTTTGGGGTGCTGCGCGGTGGCTGGATGGCCCTTAAACGGATTGTGCGCTGTAATCCTTGGCATGAGGGGGGCTACGATCCTGTACCGCCCCTCATGCCAATGGTGGGTGAAACCGACCTGAGGGATTTAATTATCTCTAACAAATCATCGGCTGCCCCTACTGACGAGATTCGAGATAATCAAAACTAGCAACCCGTACAAAATCAGTTGCTAATTTTAGTAATGAGACCGAATGAAACGAATACAGCTAAACGAGCTAACGGACCAGGGCGTATCCCATAACACCGCCATTCGTAAAAAGGTCATGCTGCAGCCGGGGGATATTCCTCACCTGACCAATTTCTCTCAAGCGACGTTTGCCCCTGGTCAGGTGGCGACAGCCCATGCCCATGCAGATATGTATGAGGTGTTCTTTGTGTCGGCGGGCACCGGCACCATGGCC
>CALBPH010000192.1 GCA_937899365.1 uncultured Leptolyngbya sp. | reverse complement strand
GGAAATCTCTGCCGCCTGTTCAGCGGTACCTCCGGTTAACAGATCGGCCAGGGATGTTACTGGACCCGATGACTCAATGGGCAAATCTGCCGGAGCCAAATTCAGGCGTAGCAGTCCATCCCGAAGCACAACGGTGCCTGAATCCTGGCTAAGCACCTGAACCGTTCCATTCTGGGAACGTAATGAGCCCAAATCAACCACAGTACCTGCCGCCAATAGCAGACCGTCATTCACCGATAGATCCGCCAGGTTTACAATGGCTCCTGACGACTCGGAAAATCCTAATCCATTAGGGGCTCCACTCAGCTCCTGAATAGCATTTTCCCCGGTGGCGCTAAACCAACGCTCACCAAAACCCACCCCCTGGGCCGTCGTTGCTGTAAAAGTAGCGGGTAAATCCAGACGGGCATTAGGCCCAAATAAAATTCCGGCTGGATTAATGATAAACAGATCCGCATCACCGCCAGTGATGGTTAATAAACCATCAATATTGGAACCATCGCCACCGATGACGTGGCCAACCACCCTCTGCACAGACGGATTAGCTAGAAAATCAGCCGTTGCATCCGTTGGCACATTAAACTGCTCAAATCCATAAAACAGATTAGCGCCCGCCTGCTGCCCACCGCTAATGGTGATTTGGTCATCATTGACATCGACAGCCGTCTGAGCCTCAGGTATGACCGCTTGAGCCAAAATCATCTCTGATGGCC
This sequence comes from uncultured Leptolyngbya sp., assembly GCA_937899365.1. Taxonomy (GTDB): domain Bacteria; phylum Cyanobacteriota; class Cyanobacteriia; order Phormidesmidales; family Phormidesmidaceae; genus Leptothoe. The sequence continues at coordinate 1,671 of CALBPH010000192.1, read as the reverse complement.
CGCTCGATACCACCCCTGGGGACAAATCCTCAGATACGCTTATGTCTTCCTCCGGGACAATCCTATGGGGGACGACGGGTAAGGCAGGAGGCGGAGCAAAAAACACCATGGGGCTTTAGTTCACAGTTACCCCAACAGTTATAACGCTGCTTGCACTCGTTAGATTCAGTATCTGTAAATACATTAAGTTGTGTAGATAACCTGATCCGACCAGGGTATGCGTAGTCCGTAGTTACGCTATACCACCTCTACATCAATGGGGCCATCAGCAGGAGCTGCCTGTGGTGGTGGCTGAGGCTGGAATTGGAACATGGTGTAAACCACATTACGACGAATACCCGTCATCATGTCCAAAAATACCTCATAGCCCTCGCTCTTATATTCAATCAGCGGATCCTTCTGACCGTAGCCGCGTAAACCGACCGTTTCTCGTAAAGCATCCATCTGCTGCAGGTGCTCGCGCCATAGGGTATCAACCTGCTGCAAGATAAAGAACCGCTCCGCCTCACGCATTAGGCCTGGCTTCATCTTGTCCACCTGACCTTCCTTCATGTCGTAGGCAATGTGTACCTGCTCCCTTAAGAATGTCTTGATTTCACCCATCGATAGATTCTCAAGCTGGTCGGCGGTCAGGTCCTCAAGCAGATAAATAAACTCTTTGACCTTGCCGACAATATTGTCCAGGTCCCATTCTTCAGACGGCAGCTCCGGATTGATATAGGCATCGACAATATCGTCCATTGTCTGTTCGCCGTAGCCAATGACCAGCTCCTTTAGCTTGTCCCCTTCCAAAACGCGTCGCCGCTCAGCATAGATAGCACGACGTTGGTTATTCATCACCTCGTCGTATTCGAACACCTGCTTACGAATGTCGTAGTAGTAAGTTTCGACTTTCTTCTGAGCGCCTTCCAACGAGCGTGTTAGCATGCCAGACTCGATCGGCATATCTTCTTCTACCCGAAAGGCATTCATCAGACCGGCAACCCGATCACCCCCAAAGATTCTTAGCAGATTGTCCTCTAAGCTCAAAAAGAACTTGGTAGAGCCGGGGTCACCCTGACGACCGGCTCGGCCGCGCAGTTGGTTGTCCACCCGTCGCGATTCGTGGCGCTCAGTGCCAATAACATGCAATCCACCCAGCTCAATTACTCTGTCATGTTCAGAATCTGTCAGAGCTTCATTCTCACCCAAGATGAGCTTATACACATCCCGCAGCTTTTGGATGGCTGGGTCATCCGTAGGGGCCTTTTCGGCGGCAGTGGCGATCTTGTCTTCAGCTGCCAACTCTGACAGACTTTGAGGCCCGTAGGTCTTAACAGCAAAAGCGACGGCTTCCTTTAATGCTTTTTCAGTATCATTCGATAGCTCAGTAGGGAAAATTTCTGGGGATGCTTTCCATGTCTTTTGCTTTTTACCATTGGCTTGAAACCCTTTGGCTCCGCTTTTACCACCAGTTGCAGCTACCCGAGCCACTCCAAACCCTTGCTCGTCATCAGGACGAACTATCTTGGGCATCAAATATTCTCGAATTTTTAGCCGGGCCATATAGTCACCATTACCGCCGAGGATAATGTCAGTTCCCCGACCGGCCATGTTGGTGGCAATGGTAACTGCACCGCTACGGCCAGCTTGGGCAACAATTTCAGATTCCCGCTCAACGTTTTCAGAACG
>CALBPH010000191.1 GCA_937899365.1 uncultured Leptolyngbya sp. | reverse complement strand
GTAGGCATTGCCCGCGCCCTGGCAATTAATCCGCAGATTTTACTGATGGATGAACCCTTTGGTGCTCTGGATGCCTTGACTCGTGGCTTTTTACAAAGCGAAGTTGAACGCATTTGGGAACAGCAGCGCAAGACCGTAATCATGATTACCCACAGTATCGAAGAAGCGTTGCTACTGTCAGACCGCATTGTGATGATGACCCGAGGTCCGGCCGCCCGAGTCGATGAGATTTTAGAGGTGCCATTTCCTCGCCCTCGGAATCGCGAAACCATCGACCAGCACCCGGCTTATCACGATTTAAAGGCCGAAATGGAAAGTCATCTATTCCGCGAAACTCGAGCCGTAGAAGAATCGCGCATCAAGTAGCTTGTACGATTCTGCAGTAAGCATTTTTTCCTTTTTAACTATTGCAATCAAGAGGTAATTTTTACCATGGCTATTTCTGAAATTTCCACAAAGTTTCTTGCTGCCAAGAAAGCTAAAGGTATTTCATTTGCTGATTTGGAAGCAAAGCTAGGCTATGACGAAGTGTGGATTGCTTCGGTGTTGTATGGTCAAGCCAGCGCCTCTGAAGAAGAAGCCACCAAAATTGTAGAAGCCTTGGGTATGGGGCCAGAGTTTGTTGAGTATCTGACAGAATGCCCGATGAAAGGGGGACTAGATCCCTTGGTACCCACCGATCCGCTGATTTATCGCTTCTATGAAATCATGCAGGTCTATGGGGTACCGGTAAAGGCGGTAGTTCATGAGAAATTTGGCGATGGCATTATGAGCGCGATTGATTTCTCCATTGATGTGGAGAGAGAAGAAGATCCCAAGGGCGACCGCGTCAAAGTTATAATGTGTGGCAAATTCTTGCCTTATAAGAAGTGGTAAGACCGCTTTTCACTCTTCACTTTTCTTAAAGCATTAGCACTACTGGCCTAGCCAGTGGTGCTATTTTTTGATGGTAAGGAACGAATGCCTTTGAGATAACAATGACAATTAGGTTTTTCAATCAACGTTGTCATCAGTGAATTAAGAGCTACGGCTGCTAATAATCCGCCGCCCTGAGGGCCTTCAGTGGTGATAAACGGTACGCCGCTGTGCTGTAAACGTCGTTTAGCCGCAGGGGCATGGCTAAATCCAATTGGCAGACCTATCACAAGAGCGGGCTTTATCTGCTGTTTTTGAACAGCCTCACAGACAGCCATCAAAACAGAAGGAGCATACCCAATCACCAACACACATCCTTCTGGCAAATCATATAGCCTGGAGCGCCACTGGTCTTGCTGCCAGAATGTTTCTTCTGCCTCAGCAGCGCTATTAATGTGTGGATTATCGATCAGCGTTTGAACGGAGCCCCCCAAATGGGCTAACCGGGTTTGGTCAAGAGCCGTAACCACGGCTGGGATATCGCCCACCACAGTACAGCCTTGCTTTAAGGCATCACGGGCCGCCTTCAGCGCGTCAAAACTTAAACGCACAAAGGGCACCAAGCTCACATCACCACAGGCTAAAACCATTTGGCTGAGCAAATCCACCTCAATTTCCGAGCGCTCTGAGAGATCGGGCAACAAGTGCTCCAGGGCCTGCTGAAAGTTCTCGGGATGATTGGGAGCTGCACAATCTAGCTCATCCCACACCCGGTGGGTGGCTAACTCGTTGGCTTCAACTTCTAAAATACGCAGCTGTGCTAAGGCTTTGGCTTGTACGGATTGGCAGTCCTGATCTCGACCTAAGATGCCCTCCACGGCTATGGCTGTTTGTCGCAGCTGTACAAGTTGGCGCATCAACGTTTGATAATGCTGCCGCAGCTGTTCCATCACAGCCACTGAACTGGCTGGCGCTTCACCAGCAGCGAGCAGTTGCTGAATATGACTCAGCTGGAATCCTTGTTGCTTAAGCGCTACAATCCGCCGCAGACGTTGTACATCGGTATCATCGTAAAGTCGGTAATTGCCGCGCGATCGCTTGGGTTGGGGCAACAACCCTAACTGATGATAGTGACGGACCATGCGCGGCGTTACCTTGCCGCCAACGGTTTCAGTCAGTTCTTTGATGGTTAATTGTTGCTTAGCCTGGGTCATAGAAATCGACCTTAACATTCTTGTTAATGTTAAGGTCGACTCTAGCATTTTTTAGGACTAAGGCGCGGGGGCGCATTCCCCGCCTAATCCATCCACAATGGAACAGGTGTTGTAAACCAACATTCCGGTGTAACTCTCCCCAGGCGAACCGTCTGCACCCAAACCTTCTGCTAGCAAGACGTTTTCTGAGATGGACACACCGGCTTCGTCCGCTACAGTTTTTAACACACGGTCATCAGCCGTAAGTTCGGCAAAAATAGTCGGAAGAGCTTTGTCGCGAATTGATGTGGCTAACTCGCTAACCGTGGCAGCAGTTGGTGCATCCTCAGTTGAAACACCCAGCAATGTGCCTTCAACCGTTAACCCATAGGCTTTGGCATAATAGGACATTGCGTCATGGGTGGTAACCAAGCGGCGCTGCTCTTCTGGAATGGTGGCAATTTGTTCTGGAATCCAGGTATCTAATGCTTGCAACTCAGCCGTCAGTTCTTCAGCATTTTTGGTGTACATATCAGCATTGTCGGGATCCACGGCGATGAGGTTATCCCGAATCAAAGCGACCATTTCTAGGCCATTCTCAACGTCATGCCAAACGTGGGGATCGGGCTCCAGTTCACCCTCTTCTTCCACCTCAATCAGTTGTTGAACCGATTCATCATGTAAAGCGATTTTGGGAGCCTCGGTGGTAGAAGCTTCCGCCATCTCAATGATGGCAGGTTCAAAGTTAAGTCCGGCATAAAAGACCAGATCAGCTTCCTCGACTGCCTTACTATCAGAGGGCGTGGCCTCATAGGTATGGGGATCTTGATCGGGGGGAATTAAACAGTTTAATGCCACCGCATCCGCTGCAATTTGAGAGGCTAAATCGCAAATAACGCTGTAGGATGCGACGACGTTGATCTGGGAGTCATCCGCTAAGCTACTGGCGGCTGTGTCAGATTCGGTTGCACCGTCTGAACTGCTTGGTGTGGAACCACCGGTACAGCCTGTAATACCAATCGCGAGTGCGATCGCACCTGCTAAGATGCCGTGATTTTGAACAAAATATCGTTGCATTGACATTCCTCTATGAATGATGTTTTTCAAAAACCGTTGAAAGCATGAGAATCAACAACTTATGTCCACGACTGCTCTAGTCAGCTGAATAATAAATCTTATCTGAAAAGGTAGATGAGAATTAGTCTGGACTAACCTTTTTCATGCGCCTCGGTACGTCAGAGTCGTTGATATTGCAATAGCCCGACCCACATAGAGGCAGAACTGTTCAAAACACAATGTTAAATGTAAACATTTTTACATAGACAGTTACATAACTAACCTATACACTGGTGTCAACCTTTAGATCTGCCCACTACTTCCAGATTTGCTTATTGGGAAAGCATTGCATTAGGCTTAGCTATAGTATTTACATAGTTGCTCTTCTTAGGCAAGAAATCGGGTCACCTATTACAATGTCCATTGCAAATCACGCCCTCTCGTTAAATATTTTGTTCTAGTGCAAGCTAACTGGGAGTAACCCCTGTTCTCGCTATTGCTAGAGATTAATGCCAATGCTGGAAGTTCAGAATTTGTCGGTCAATTATCGAGGTACTCAGGCCCTCAATGATGTTAGTTTTTGTATCCCTGTAGGTCAGCTAGTAGGCATTATTGGCCCCAATGGTGCGGGTAAAAGTACCTTGGTAGAGGCCATTTTAAATTTGGTGCCCGTGACGCAGGGTATAGTTCGTTTCAAAGAAATGCCTCTAAGGCGTCAGCTGCTTAAAACGGCCTATGTGCCCCAGCGATCCCTCGTCGATTGGGATTATCCAGTGACCGTCTGGAACGTAGTAATGATGGCTCAAACTGTTCAGACCGGCCTCTTTAAAGGGTTTAGTCGCCAGACTCGACATCTCGCCCAGGCATCCCTTGAGCGGGTAGGAATGTATGAGTTGCGACATCGCTCTATTGGTGAACTCTCCGGGGGGCAACAACAGCGCGTTTTTTTAGCCCGGGCGTTAGCCAAAGAAGCCGAGCTACTAATTTTTGATGAACCCTTTACGGCGGTTGATCGCAAAACCGAAGACATTATTTTTGATATCTTTCAGGAGCTGCGAGCCGCAGGTAAAACCTTGCTCGTCATTAACCACGATTTGGGGGATTCTCTGGCGATCTATGATCAGTTGCTACTGCTTAACAAGCGTTTGATTGCCCAAGGACCACGTCAGGAAGTTGTCACTTCCGATAACTTAGAACGGGCTTATGGTCGGGGACTCGCTCGAGTTTTCGCTTAGATCGTCATCAACTTGAACTGCATCAGTATTAAAGGAGATAAAGCGCTTCATGCTGGATTGGATTGTTGAGCCGTTGTCGTTGAGCTTTATGCAACGGGCATTGATGTTGGGGATTGTGCTAGGGGTTCTCTGCGCAATTGTGGGAAGCTACATGATTGTGCAGCAGATGGGAATGTTAGCCCATGCCATTTCTCACTCGGTGATGGCCGGTTTACCAATTGCTTACGTGATTGGTGTGGCTTTGTCCATAGGGGCATTGGTTGCAGGAGTGGTTAGTGCTCTGGTGCTCTATTTAATTGAATCGAGGTCCCGTGTGAAAACCGATGCTGCGATGGCCCTGATTTTGACATCATTTGTTGCCATTGGTGTCATATTAGTCAGCGTACTTCCCGGGGCGAACCGGATTGACCTAGTTCATGTCCTGTTCGGCAATATCCTCGGGGTGACCATGAAGGAGATATGGTGGAGTTTGGCCATTGCCGTGGTTGGAATCATATTGGTGCGCCTGTTTTTCAAAGAACTGTTGTTTTATACGTTTGATCCCAAAGGGGCACAGGCCAGTGGCTTGCCTGTGCATTGGTACAACGCATCACTGATTGTTGCAATGACGGTGACAATTGTGGTGTGCTTACCTACAGTAGGAGCATTGTTGGTTGTGGCCTTACTAGTTGCACCTGCTGTGACTGCCTACATGCTCGTCAAAGAGTTGCATCAGATCATGTGGGTAGGTTCGGTTATTGGTGCTCTCTCCAGTGTGATTGGTATGTACCTCAGCTACTACTTGGATGCACCGTCGGGAGCAGCAATTGTCCTGGTGGCTTTCTGCTTTTTCTGTCTGGCGTTTTTCTTTAGCCCATCGGAAGGTTTACTGGTTAACTTTTGGAGACAGCGCATGCGATCTAAAGTTACCGATATAGACAAGGTCGATCAAACACTGACAACATAGGGTGTCGCCACTGGCTAGAGAAAAAAGTTTGAACCGCGCTTTTTTATCAATGCCAACTCAGCGAAAAACTATTCATTAGTGTCTATGACGGTTGGTAGTTTTTCATCAGCCCAGTTTAAACCACGGACAATCCACTGCCACACAGCCACAGCGGCCAATACCAGGGTTGCCAGTTTGAGGGTCAGAATAATCAACCCGTTGAATGTAGAGATTAAGGTTACTAATGCGATCGCAAGTACCGCTAAAGCAGCGGTTAGCAACAATTGAATAGGCTGAGTACTGCGTAAGAGCTGCCAGACAGCCTGGGTTTTATCAGTAGTTACTGGCTGATACTGCCCCCATAAATTAAGGGCGCTGTTTATCGCTTGGGTAGCCAAATTATTCAGCCGTTGCCCCAGGGCAATGCGACGCTGATCGAGCGCATTAGTCGCAGGTATATCAAAGCTGCCGGTATTAGTAGATGTCGGTTTTGCTAACGTCATAGGTCACTCCTTAAGTGAGAAGTTTAGATTGGAGTCCAAGATCAAAGGCGGCGTTGCTGATCCTCGGCATGATTTTATCTGCGAGATACTGGCCCCATGGCATATCTCACTGATCGGTTCAACCTTTAAATCAGCAACAGCTAAAAGGCACTAACAACCTGTTCCCCATAGATTTATAGGGCATACAAACTTACTAGGTACTAGTGTACTATAAAAATAAAATTAGGCAATCGCAGCTTAACAAAGCCCCATAGGCATCGCCTGGGCTACAGTTTCTCAAGTACGGTTCTAGCTGCAGGACAGTTCTCGTTGGGGCTGTCATAGGTTTGAAAAAAGCTGACCAATAGGGGCCTAATGTCTTGAGATTCACCGGATGTATTGCGATTTTGCCCCCACATACCAAACAGAAGCTGAGCTTCCTCAAAATAGTCAGATTCACTCCGTTCTGGAATTTGGCACAGCCGCATAAACGAGGTACCAAACCGTCCCTCTGCCGCTTTGCTCAAGGCTGTGTCATAAAGAACACCGTCCAATCTGTCCTGACAATAGCTAGGCCATTCGTCTCCTAGCTGTGTTTCCCTGTCTGAAAGCCACTTATATAGATCCTCTGGATCATCAAATGTCTCGTCACAGTAGTTCTCCGGGGTTTGGGGGACAGCCGCTGCTTGACGTTGGGAGGTAGACCTGTACACAAAATAGGCAACAACAGCTAACGCCGACATGATGAAAGCGAACGCAGATAGAAGCATTGAGGGGCCTGAGGCATCTCTTTTGGTATCTTGTTTGCGCATTATTAAGGTCTACTTAGGTGATTATCGTCGAATCATTTCCCGCTCTCTCATCTTCAAGCGTTACCCTTAGCCCTCTCCTAGCAAGTGTTAAGATGCCAGCCCCCTTGGTGGGATATTGATAAGAAATATCTTGGTTTGCATAGTAAAGGAAGAGCCCAATCACTGTCCATGTCAATAAACTCAACAGAAACGTGACCACAACCACGCAGCTACAGCCTAAAATTTGGTAGATTATCTGCTGAGAAATATTATTGACACTGCTAAACTCACGAGAAAAGTTTTGGGCAAAAATCCCAACGGCTACGGTTCCCCACACACCACAAAATAAATGGACAGGCACAGCACTCACCGGATCATCTATCCGCAGTAGTTTTGTCTCCAGCATGCTTTCACCAATAAGCACAAGCACACCACCCACTGCACCAATGATGCATGCACTCAAGACATCGACATAGGCAGACGAGGCAGTAATGCTAACCAGACCACCCAACACACCATTGATAATAGACGAAAGTTTTACTTTATAACCGGTGACTAAAGGACTATAAAGGAGAATGGCCAGACCACCAGAGGTCGAGGCAAACATTGTTGTCAAGATAACATGGGGAACATAATCAAGAAAACGGGTTGAGCCACCATTAAAACCAAACCAACCTAGCCAAAGGATTAAGCAGCCCAGGGTAGTAAATCCAGTATTGCAAGGGACAAACTTTTCAGGATCTTCTTCATTGGCAAAGCTTTCTGTTTCAGACTCATACCCAAAGCGTCCATTTCTTGGGTTGAGTAACCAGGCTCCCACCAACGCCGCGGTGCCACCAACGGCATGAATCACCGTGCCACCAGCAAAGTCATGAAAGTTGAGGGTACTGGCAATCCATCCACTTTCTCCCCATACCCAGTAGCCAACTAAGGGGTAAATAAATCCGACAAGAACAAAGCTAAATAGAATAAATCCCCAGAATTTTATTCTTTCCGCAACAGCCCCAGAAACAATAGTGGCCGTTGTCCCCGCAAAGGATAGTTGAAAAAAGAAAATCGCTGCGAAGGATCGGTCTTGCCAAAAATTTCTTAAATACTCAAATCCTTCGGGGAACGGGTTTAAGTTTGCTGCGGATGGAAGAATAAAATCTACAAAAATTCCGATTTGGCCAAAAACAGGATTTCCACTATCGCCAAACATATAGCGAAATCCGAAGATAAAGAAAGCCGCCGCTGACACACAAAATACAATTAAATTTTTAGCCAGAATATTAGTTGCATTTTCAGTCCGACAGGCACCAGCTTCAAGCATTGCAAACCCAGCATTCATAAAAAATACGAGTAATGCTGCCACCAGCATCCATACCGTATTAATGGCGGAAAACACCTCGGTATAAGCGGGCACCTGACTCGCCGGTATTTGTGCTGTTGCTTGATAAGAGGTGACTACCCAGAACGTTGTTGTAAATAGAATAATAAAAGACCAATACTTTGATAGCTGGGTAAATAAAATACTCATAAGTCTGTGAAACAATAACTCAGTAAATTTACTGGGTAGGCACTAAGAATATTGATATTTCTGAGTCAGCTTACTAGTAAGAATACGGTGAAGTTTTTATTTTTTCGCTACTTATGAAGAGAATCCGGAATGTTTTGATACGATTGCATCTGGATAACTCTGAAAGCTTTAAAGTACGGCAGCTAACCTGCCTTGCTATCTACCCATACATCTGTCAATGACTACGAACATCAATCTCTGTATGATGTAAGCCCGGTCGATTATTATCGCTAACAGAGACAGACTCCATAACAGGTTTAGTAACCTATCTCTTGGTTGTTTCTGTTTAAAGGAGTATCTTTTTTAACGGGTCCTTGAGAAGAATGCTTATGGTTGTAGGCAGTAGCTTGAGCGGCTGATGTGGACCTAAAGATGTTGCTTGGGGTCCCTCCGAGTTCTCCAAACCCCCTTAGTACGGTGGGTTGAAAAAAATATAGGCCCAGTTAATGACAGCCGG
>CALBPH010000190.1 GCA_937899365.1 uncultured Leptolyngbya sp. | reverse complement strand
AGAGCGGGGGGCTTAACCTCGATATTGCCATGCCGCCTGGAAAAAATCTCGCTCACACACCATGGCATATCGGTAGGTAGATCGAATTAGCTCACTCTCTTCGGCATAGTCATCCACAATGGCTTCTAACTGAGCGGCTAACGGTTCAAATTCATCACTGCTATAGGTGGCAATCCAGTCCCCATAGGCATGGTCTGGAATTCCTCCCTGGGCTAATTGCTGCCCCAAATAGGCATAGAGCCTCATACAGGGGGACATAGCCACCGCCGTTACCCCGATGGACTGACTCCAAGCCGTTGCCAATAAAAAATCTGTATATTGCCGTGTTGCCGTCCCTGGACTCACCTGAGCTAGGTCCACCTTCCAGGTCTTAGCATAGTTTTGGTGTAGCTTAAGCTCCGTAAGTACCCCAGCTGCTAAGTCATGAAATACATTAAAACTTTGCCATGTGGGGGCTTTGGCTGCGGCAATGCTATAGGCCCTGGCAAAGGCTTCTAAAAAAAATGCATCCTGTCCCACATAGTAGGCAAACGTAGCGTTTGGTAACGTCCCATCAGCTTTGCCTTGGACAATGGGTTGGGCCATACTGTCATTCGCATGATCTAGATGCTGCTGCCTTAGCTTAGAGGAAAGGGCCATAGGGAAGGGGGGCAAATCGGGTTGCGGGTGACATTATAGAATTAATGGACACTACACCACTGGCACTAACTGCCCGATGCTAGATCTTGCCGACTTAAAACGAGAAAGCGACCTGCTGACTAACCGCCTGGGCAAAGCTCAGGAGTATCTTTGACCTACCTGCTATCCAAGCAAAAATTGATGACCTGGAGCAGGTAGCTTCCCAACCGGACTTTTGGGACGATCAGGAGCAGGCGCAAACTACCTTGCAAACCCTCAACGAATACAAGTCTTACCTGGAACAGCTCAATACCTGGACTACCCAGCTTGGGGATATTCAGACCATTGCAGAGCTGTTGGAAATGGAGTCAGATCCATCGCTTTTGAGCGAGGCTCAAGAAACCGTCAGCACTCTTACCAAAGCCCTTGATCAGTGGGAGCTACAGCAGCTGCTGTCGGGCCCCTACGATAAAAACAGTGCCGTGGTAACCATCAATGCTGGTGCTGGCGGCACCGATGCCCAAGACTGGGCAGAAATGCTGCTGCGTATGTATACCCGTTGGTGTGCTCAGCACGGTTATGGCGTCAAACTGGTGGAAGAGTCTAAGGGGGATGAAGCCGGTTTGAAATCGGTCACCCTAGAAATTGATGGTCGCTATGCCTATGGCTACCTCAAAGCAGAAAAGGGGACCCACCGGTTGGTGCGCATTTCTCCGTTTAACGCCAACGGCAAACGTCAGACGAGCTTTGCCGGGATTGAAGTGATGCCGGTTCTAGACGATACCATCGAGTTGGATATCCCCGATAAGGAGTTAGAAGTTAAGACATCCCGTTCTGGTGGAGCCGGTGGTCAAAACGTTAACAAAGTAGAGACGGCTGTGCGCATTACCCACCTGCCCACGGGGCTGTCGGTGCGATGTACCCAGGAGCGATCGCAACTGCAAAACAAAGAAAAAGCCATGGCGTTGCTCAAGGCTAAGCTGTTAGTCATTGCCCAAGAACAGCAGGCCCAAGCCGTTGCCGACATTCGCGGCGATATGGTGGAAGCCGCCTGGGGCAACCAAATTCGTAACTACGTTTTTCACCCCTATCAAATGGTCAAAGATCTCCGCACCAACGTTGATACTACGGCGGTGGACGATGTCATGAATGGCGATCTTGATCTATTTATTGAGGCCCTACTCCAACAGGAAAATCAAATTGCTCATTAAACGACGGTGTAATTAGCGTTGTGCTATCAAAGACTGATACATTACTTAATATTTAATTATACGCTCCATGACACAGTCTCCCCCTCCTTCCGTCGAGGCTCAGCCAGCTGAGCCTAAACCTAGCTATGTCAAACTAGCCATGCGCAACATGGTGAAAAAGGGCAGCAAATCTCTATTTCATTTTTTCCTGACGGCTATGGGCCTGATGGGAGTATTAGTCGGTTTAGCTTATCTGACTCGGTGACCCTGGTGATGTCCCCCTTGCCTGAGTTAGAACTCTGGGTAGAGACCCTAGAGACCCTGAATGTGCTTAAACCCGAGGACCTGCCGACATTGGCTACGTGGCAAGCTTGGTTTAATGCCTGGCTAACGGAGCTCGTGCCCACAGCCTCGCCCATTAATCATTACGAAGTTAGTCTTCTACTCACTGACGACGTCACTATCCAACAGTTAAACGCGACCTATCGTCACCAAGACAAAGCGACGGATGTTCTCGCCTTTGCCGCCCAAGAGGCCAACATACCTGGAGCTGAAGAAATTTATCAAACAGCTCCCCTCCCACTAGGGGATGTGGTTATTTCTGTGGAAACCGCCCAGCGTCAGCGTCACCATTCTGATTATTCCATCACCCAAGAATTGGCCTGGTTGGCGGCCCACGGTCTTTTGCATTTACTAGGATGGGATCATCCTGATGACCCTAGCCTGACCGTTATGTTGAACAAGCAACATAGTCTTTTAAGACAGATCGAATTAATTTCTTAGCGAGATAGGTGTTAATTACTGAATCTGGGTAGGTAATATACGATTACAGATTTTGATGAAGGTTAACATAACCTCCAGAATGATAATTCTTTCGGGAACCTATTTAGTAGTTTTGGGATTCGATTAACTATGGGTCCGAAATACAGATAAGTCTGTTTGATGGACCAGTTGGGCGCTGTAACACTCTGTTGTGGTTACGGCTGACTGAACTAAGCCGTTTCTTGTGCTGTTGTACTGACTGATATATGTCATTTCTAGGGTTTGTGCATGTCTATTTCATCTAACCTTCAAACCGCTCCTAAGAGTAAAAAGGAAAGCAAAACCGCTTGGCAGGTTGCGCCTAACCTTTTAACCAGTTTTCGCTACGCATGGGCAGGTATTGTCTATGCCGTTAGAACTCAGCGAAATTTTCGGATTCATTTAGCTATTGGGTTAGTGGCGTTATCCCTGGGCATAGTGCTACATATTCAACCGATTGAAGCTGCGGTCGTGGCGATTACCGTCAGTGCTGTTTTAGTCATGGAGCTGATGAACACGGCTCTAGAGTCTGTTGTGGATCTGACCGTTGGTCAGACTTATCATGAACTTGCCAAGATTGCTAAAGACTGCGCTGCTGGGGCTGTCTTTATCTCTGCTATGGCGGCGTTACTGGTGGCGGCATTTATTTACTTGCCACCGCTACTTGTGCTGTTACAGCCAGGTATGGCTTAAGCTGGGCTAACTGAGCTTTAGATACGCAATGATTTTAGTCATTGATAATTACGATAGTTTTACGTACAACTTGGTGCAATATTTAGGGGAACTGGGCCATACCCTTGCTGTTGCCTCTGATATTCAGGTTTTTCGTAATGACCAGATCAGCCTGGAACAGATTCGTGCACTTGCACCGGCAGGAATATTGATTTCTCCTGGGCCAGGCACCCCAAACGATGCAGGGATTTCCCTAGAGCTGATTAAAGACCTTGGCCCTACGATTCCCATATTGGGTGTGTGCTTGGGGCATCAAAGCATTGGTCAGGTCTTTGGCGGTACCGTTACGGCAGCTTCTGAGCTGATGCATGGTAAGACGTCCCCCGTTATCCACACACAGCAGGGGGTATTTGCAGGGTTAGAAAATCCGCTGACGGCAACTCGATACCATAGCCTGATAGTGGATCGTGATAGCTGTCCTCAGTGTTTAGAAATTACGGCGTGGCTTGAAGACGGTACGATCATGGGTCTGCGGCACCGTCAATATCCCCACATTCAAGGGGTTCAGTTTCATCCCGAAAGTGTGCTGACCCAGTCAGGCAAACGGCTCCTGCACAATTTTTTGAGCGCTATCCCTAGCCGAGTATCGGTAGCTGCCTAAGATTGCACCCTTGTTAGTCTTGCTGGCGCAACCGAGAAAACTGTCTATCTGGCTGAGCCACTGTCCCAAGGCTGTGGCACTATAACAAGTCATGGACAGTTGATTTGAATGGGATGTAAGGACACTATGAAACGGCGGCAACTGCTTCGGAATGCCAGTGCGGCATTTGTGAGTACCCTGGGTTTGGGCCTCGCCTCTAATTGGCAAACCTACCAGGCTCAAACAGGTAGCTTGAGGATTACATCCCTGGGGCACATGTGTTTTCAGTTTGCTGGCGGTGGTAAAACCATTTTGACCAATCCATTTGACCCTCGAGGCTGTACGGAGGGGTATTCAGCGCCTTCGTTAGGTGGCGCCGATCTGGTTTTGGTGAGTAGCCGGTTATTGGATGAAGGGTTTATTCCTGAAGCGGCGACCGTTAATCTGCTGGATGAACCGGGCGCATACGAAATC
>CALBPH010000189.1 GCA_937899365.1 uncultured Leptolyngbya sp. | reverse complement strand
GCTGTTGGTTGTTTTCCGTGATGGAGTGTTTAAGGTGTGACTCAAAAGTTTGAACAATTTGCCCCTCCCCAGGATCTCTCAGCCTCTCCCGCGCCTCGAACTCCGCCTCCGGTACCGTCTACGGTGTCTATAGAAAAGCTGCGTCGCGCCCCCATTAACCTAAACCACTGGTATGTTGTGGCCCAGAGCAGGGAGCTGACGGATCGGCCCCTGGGCGTTGTGCTCTGGCAGCAGCCAATTGTGCTGTACCGCGATGCTAGTCACACTGTCCATGGTCTTGAGGATCGCTGCCCCCATCGCCAGGTCCGCCTTAGCAACGGTAATCAGCTGGAGTTCGTTTACCACGGCTGGCAGTTTAATGGAGCCGTTGCCTGTGTGGAGGTCCCCTATATAACTGACAAACAAAAGCTGCCCAACTGTCTGCTGCGTCGCTACCCCGTTCGAGAACAAGACGGTTTTATCTGGCTGTTTCCAGGGGACATAGACCGGGCCGACACCGTACCCTTGCTGGGGCTGCCCGAATGGGATCAGCTCAACTATATTGCGTCCTACACCACCATTGATACCCAGTCCCACTTCTCGTTTTTGATCGAGAACCTGATGGATATGTACCACGGGCGGCTGCACGATGATCTCCAGGCCTGGGCAAATCCGGT
Source organism: uncultured Leptolyngbya sp. (assembly GCA_937899365.1). Taxonomy (GTDB): domain Bacteria; phylum Cyanobacteriota; class Cyanobacteriia; order Phormidesmidales; family Phormidesmidaceae; genus Leptothoe. Next base: position 3,220 of record CALBPH010000189.1, on the reverse strand, counting down.
CTTGCGAGACATTGAAACGAGTGCTACGCGAGTCGATGCCCATTACGACGCCGAGAGCTATTACAAAATAGACAAGACTTCTTCGGTGGGGCAGTTGTTTATCCCCACCATGCGTAAGCTGCGCCCCACTAATCTGGATGTTAGCTATGTTTATCCCCACTGGCGCTCTACCCTAGGGAAGGACTTTAAAATTTATTGTTTATTTTGTCCGGTGAGTGAAACCTACACCAGAGCATATCTGGTTCATTTTGTTTCTTTGGGGGCGTTTCATCGGTTACACAAACTTCCTATTGGCTTCCGTCGCTTTATTAAGCAGCGTTTGTTTAATGCGGCTCGAGGGTTGTTGGCGGGGTTGGTGAAGCAGGATGTACTGATGATGGAAGATGAACAGCGGGCATTTGAGGCAACGCCCCAGCGGAAGGGGCCAGAATTTAACCAGACCATTGCTAAGGTGCAGCAGTTAATCTGTCATCAGACTAATCAGACATAGGAAAACGGTAAGGCGATTGCACATAAGCACCCGGTATCGACGGGCATCCATAGGGAAGTGTGCCCCTACGGGAATGCCCCTATAAAATTGTCTCTTTTAATCGGGTCTAGAGAAGATTAGTTACTCAGAACTCTCATCCCAGGTGTCATCGCAACTGTCGTCCCATCGTTTGAAGACTGGATTCAGAAGGAACAGCATGGGAATTATGGTTTTGCTGCTGGGACTTGATTTTTGCTTGGGCTCGCCGAAAAAAATGTCTACTCTCAACGGCAATAAAACGGCCTATGGCCTCTAACATATCCAAATCTTCCTCATCCCATAGGTTAGGTTTTGGATGGCCTAGGGCGATGACGCCCCTCTGTTTAATGGCTTCTATGGGGGCTGCCATCAAACATTTTGCAGTGGGCAGCTGTGAGTCAAACCGTTGTCGATAGCTCGTATCCTTAAAGTGGACGGGACGATGTTCCCGTAGGACCTGGCCACAAATTCCATCGGTCAGATGTACGCTCCATCCTTGACCCATGGCTTCTCCGGCGGCAACGACAACTTTATAATAATCGTCGTTTGTCTGAAATGCGACCGCAACGCCCGTGGCCCCAAAAACATCCAACTACACTTGAGCGGCGGCCTGCAAAAACTGCAGCAAACGCTGGGTTGAGATTGCAGAAAACGCCTGAAGAGTTTGCATGCGAGACCACCGTCGTTGACTCAGCGTATTAATTTCTTCTAGCTGGTCTACGATGCAGCTATTCATCTCAGAAATATGGAAATTCTGCTGAGCATAGTCCCGTTCACGGATAGGATGATACGGTCTCTCCATCAGCTGAGAAAGCAGCAGCGCTATGCGTTCAACCACCTCAACATCGTAGGACCAGACAGCATCAAATTGTCGGCTATTTGTCACCAAGTCTTTTTCAGGCACCTCTCGAGCCACCAGGGTAGCCCAAAATGTGGGGGTGTTAACTAGCAAAAACCATTCCTGAGCTAACGATGACGACGGGGCTAACTCCACAAATTCGATGCCCGAAATATTGGCAGGCTCGCAGTCGGGGACCCCAAGCACATAAACCCGGCGACACACTGAGCCAAGACGACTGTAGCGACGTAGCTGTTCGGGAAAATTGGAAAACCGCTGAAACCCTGCAAAAAAGTCAGTTGAAATTTGATGATTAATCACCTGTTCTTCAATCTGGTGACTGATCAGATTCATCATTGGAATCGTATTCACCCTGCGTAGAGATTCATACTGATCTTCAATCGATAAAAACAAAGAGATGCCCATAGGTTAACGTCCCAATTGACGTTCGATAAGAAAACAACGCTGATGTCACCAGAGGCTAAACCTCAAATGACTTGAAAATCAGTCATCACAGGAAAACGATTGACAAAAATAAATTCTTTTTGCCAAGATGATTGATTTTTCTAATTAAACTAGAGAAAACTGGGTCTTTCGAGGGATGTACGTAATGTGTTACGTATCTACATGAAATCTAGGCAGTAATTCGACACGTTAGGTGTGGTGATTTCAGGTGTAGTGACGCCAGGTGCAGCGATCTCAGGGGTGGTGACTTCACTACGATTAAAACATTGTTTTCTAGCCATATAAATTAGAAAATTCTCATCTATGGAGATGAGAGCATTTTGAGGTATCGGCTAATGGTGCGGGGTAGCGGATTGTTAGGGGCACGATGAACCTTTGGCACAGTAGAGGTCTAGCAGCCCCTACTATGGTCATGGATAAAAAAAGTGGGGGACCGACGTTTTCTTAGATGGTGTCTTACCTACATTTTGGTCAATTACAACCGGAGTCTGACTTAATGACCTATTGCTTAGGAATATCGGTAAAAGAAGGGTTGGTCTTAGCCGCAGATTCTCGCACCAATGCTGGGGTGGATTATATTTCGTCCTATCAAAAGCTGTTTGACTTTTCGATTCCTAAAGAGCGGGTGATCGTTGCCTGTGTGTCGGGCAATTTGTCGGTGACCCAGGCTGTGGTGCATCAGCTGGGGCAGGATATTAAAAATGGTGCCAAGGATTCGCTTCATACCATTCCCACCATGTACGAAGTGGCCCGCTACATCGGCTATGAAATTCGTAAGCTGCAGGATGAAGACCGTAATTGGTTAGATCAAGATGGCATTAAGTTTCAGTGTAACTTTTTGGTGGGAGGGCAGCTGCCGGGGGAAGCGCCGGAGGTGTATCTGATTTATAGCCAGGGCAACTGTATCAAGGCCACTCCAGAAACGCCATTTTTGCAGATTGGTGAGACCAAGTATGGCAAGCCGATTTTAGATCGCACCCTGACCCATGAGTCGTCGTTGGATGCGATCGCAAAATGCGCCCTACTCTCCATCGACTCCACCATGCGCTCCAATATTTCTGTCGGCCCCCCCATCAATATGGTGCTCTATGAAGCTGACAGTTATGAAATTCGCCACCGGGTGCAGCTCCAGTCTAGCGATCCCTATTTGGCAAAAATTCGTAAATATTGGGAACGGACACTGCGGGAAGCCACCAACAATATGCCCACCCCAGAATGGAACCGGGTATCGATTGATGCTGAGCCAGATTTCTCTCTTGAGTAAAGGGTGAACGGCTAATCACTGGTCGCTATCGGCTCCCTGTTAACCAATAGGTGATCATTTCCCCTTTGCCTTTAACATCAATGGGGCCACGCTGCTTAAACCTGTATTGATGGGCCAGCTTTTTATAAACCGTAGGGGTTACCTG
>CALBPH010000188.1 GCA_937899365.1 uncultured Leptolyngbya sp. | reverse complement strand
ATACTGAAAAGTACATGTGCACTATCCAGCACTGGCGCAGCTAACCAACCGCATAGTCTGTAAATTTTCTAAATTCAGGAGCCTGTAGACCAAGGACAATATCGTCCTTAGGGATGCCAGCGGCTACCAATTCAGCTGCGAGATCGTCTTCAGTACTGTTCCACTGGAGCCAGATTTTTCCGTTCTTAATATCCATATGGATAGCACAGCCGTAGACAAATCGATCTCGCTCCCAACCCACATGAACGATCTGATAATGATCGCGTTCTTTATCGAAGATAACTTGGGTTTCTATGTCACCGTGGGCAAGCTTAATGCGGCTTCGTTTCAGAAGCATATCTTGAATTGTTTTACGGTAATGTTTTAGCTTTTCCACAACACAATGGCCTCCTGCTGCACATCGTAAACAATTAGCTTCACCTGGTTTTCTTCAATAATGGCTTGGGGAAATTCCAACTGGAAAAATGATTTAAATGTTCGATTAGGAATTGCCAAAAATAAGGTTCTGTCTGGCTCTCGAAGTTTTAGGGCACCCCGATAATTGATAAACTGCCCCAACGCTGTGTGAAATTCTGATATGGCAGAAGCGCTGGCTAGAAAACTCTTAACTTCAACCGCTATCTTCTCATCACCACGTTCTGCGGCAACAAGGCGTTCTGCACCTAGATCAATTGCCATTTCCACCGGGCCTACTTTAATTGCAAAAGGATCATGGGTAATTTGCCAACCATCATTTTGTAAGGCCCGCTTGACCACGGGATGAAAAGCATCTTTTGCTGACATCTAGTCCTATGATCACGACGCAGTCTAATTCTATGGCAACTTTACCCATATATTTCAATCAGAGCTTCTGCCAAAGCAATGTCTAAATCTTGAAATGCTGCTTCAAAAGTGTCGTAACTGTCCTTACCATGCACTACCATGCCACCTTGGTCGATACCCCGAATGAAAGAGGTGAAAGGACTATCGTAGCTAGAACCAATTTCAATATAGCCATCGTGTTCATTAATCCAGCGGTCAATATTGGGATAACAGATTTCAAAGGATTGGGTTGGTAGAACCATAGAGAATGCGGAGTCCGTAATAGTACATGGTTAGCTGAGGTACTGTTCATGCAGCGGCAATTGGCAGGGCTATAATTCAGGAGCCATCCCGCAAGACGAGAGCGCGGTCTAGTTGCCTGTGGTCCAGGCACTGCAATCAATGGATACACCCCAAAATTAAGGGACATCCCCACAAGAAGATGTCCCCACAGTGTCTCAATAACTTGTCCTGTTGATGTAGGTATCAACCATTCACAACAATCTACATGGTGCGAACCGACGCTTTGCCGTCAATCACTTCACCAATCAGCACTTCATCGGCGACACCCACAAACAGTCCATTCTCCAGCACACCTGGAATGTTGTTAATGGTCTTCTCCAGCTCAGCCGGATCATCAATGCCCGTCATTTTCACATCCAGTACCATGTTGCCCTGGTCAGTAATCACCGGGCCATCCTTATTCACTCCCATCCGCAACTCAGGTGTACCGCCTAGGGCCTCTAGCGCCCGGGTCACAGGCGCCACTGCCATGGGTAGAACCTCTACCGGCAGCGCAAATGTGGACCCCAGTTTGTCCACTAGCTTGGAGCTATCAACCACCACCACAAAGCGGGCGGCTAAGCCATCTACCACTTTTTCGCGGGTATGGGCTGCACCGCCGCCCTTGATCAAGTTCTGCTGAGGGTCAACTTCATCTGCACCGTCAATGGCGATGTCAATGCGGGGCGCTTCATCCAGCGTAGTTAGCGGAATACCATGCTTTTTAGCCAGTACCGACGCCTGAAATGAGGTGGGAATACCCACAACGTCCTTAATTTCGCCAGCGGTCAACCGCTCACCGATGAACTGAATCGCAAATGCTGTGGTGGACCCTGTGCCCAGACCCACAATTGAGCCAGATTTTACCTGGGCAGCAGCGGCGCGACCCACTTCTTGCTTCATTAACTTAACTGGGTCCATATCTCCCATGGTGTGGATAACTCCTCTAACTGTTTCCTAAACAGCAGCGTTGCCAAAACTTGACTTAAGTCAAGCTGAAAAAAACGACAGCTATCAAACGGGATAACTTATCGCGTCATCAGCAACAGCTCATATTTGGTATCTAGCATGACGGATATTGGGTCAGCTGCATAGATAACAGGGTGAACAAATATGGCGCATACCCCGTAGCTGGGTGGCCACACAGTTAGCAATCGCTGATGTGGTGAGCCGCGCAAGGCTATGGTTTCAAACTTCAATGCCGTACGACGGGTGTAAAAATTCAAGAATGCTTCAGATCTCTACCACTGACACATGTAAATACATAAATACCTGAAACCTACTAGAACAGACCCGTAGCAAATATGACCCCTGTGGGTATGTCTGTTCAGAGTCAGATTAGTTTCTATGTAGTTGCACCTACACACACTTAGGATGTAGCACCATGCTTTTTTCACCCCACACCCTGACGATTCCTCGTAGAATATTGCGATGGCTGTTGGCTCCTTTAGCTTGCTTGCTTGTGGTAGCGCCTACCTATGCTATGCCCCAAGAACTGCCCCTCAGCCAACAAGTTGCAAACATGGAGCTGAGGCTAGAGTCAGACTACGAAACCTACTTTGGTGAAGACCTGGCGGAGGTAACGCAAACCTCTGAAGACATGGCCAATACGTTGGCTCGTCTGGCTGAAGAAACAGGAAAGACACCAGCGATTTTATGGACGATTCCCCGCGAAGACCATTTGCACCTGGTGTTAATCACCCCTAACAGTGAGCCGATTATTCGGGACTTGTACGATGTACCCAAGGAGCTGTTAGAGAAAACCACTGAGCAGTTTCACCGACACATTAGCCGCCCCTCTAATAACGCCTATATGCCCGCTGCCCGCAAGCTGCACGATTGGCTCATTGGCCCCTATGAAGATGAATTTCTAAAACCTGCCGGTATTGATACCTTACTGGTGTGTGCCGATGATGGCCTTAGGGGGCTGGCCCTGGCAGCACTGCATGATGGTGAGCGGTTTTTGGTCGAAAAATATAGTCTGACGAGTATTCCGGCCTTTAACCTGATCGATACGGACTATGAACCGATCGAGCCCGGTAATCTACTGGCCATGGGGGCGTCTGAGTTTACAGACCTGGCGCCATTGCCGGCGGTCCCGGTGGAGTTATCGAATATTGCTTGGCAGCTGCGAACGGCTGAGAGTCGCGATCGCAACTGGCAAGATCGTTCCCTACTTAACCAAAGCTTTACCCTACAGAACTTCAACACGCTGCTGGGTCGTCAGTCCTACGACATTGTCCACCTGGCTACCCATGCCGAGTTCAAGCCTGGCAGACCAGAAAACTCCTACATTCAGCTATGGGACCAGCGTCTTACCCTAGAAGAGATGAGTAATCTCGACTGGCAGCTACCTAACCTGGAACTGCTGGTGCTGAGTGCCTGTGAAACAGCGGTAGGTGACAGCACCGCCGAACTAGGATTTGCCGGGTTGGCCCTTAGGGCTGGGGTAAAATCAGCCGTGGCCAGCCTATGGGATGTTAGTGACGCTGGCACCCTGGCCCTGATGAGTGAGTTTTATTACCACATTCCCCGCTCAGTGACTAAGGCAGAAGCCCTGCGCCAGGCTCAGTTAAACCTGCTCCAGGGTAATCCTGAAACAGTTGCCCTAAGTCAGCTACAAAAATCATCGGCCTCAGCCAGTCCCCCCTTGACGGCAGACGCCCTCTCCCATCCGTTCTACTGGGCCGGTTTTTCGCTGCTCCGCAGCCCGTGGTAGCCGTGCCCGTGGTAACGACCGTGCCAACGACCGTGGCACCAGCGCCCCTAATAAAACAGCCCGTGATAAAACAC
>CALBPH010000187.1 GCA_937899365.1 uncultured Leptolyngbya sp. | reverse complement strand
ACGATAAAATCCCGCCGTCAGTGGAATATGAGGCGACTGATCTTGTTAAGACCCTTGAACCTATATTTGATGCACTTGAAAAGTGGAATAAAGACAACGGTGCAACTGTGCAAAAAGCGAGGGAACAATACCTTAAGAACAATAAATAATATTGTTCTTATCATCCTGGATTTACCCCCAACTGGCCCAGAGTTAGTCATTAGAAATGAGCTAACATAGCCGATAATAAGCCTGTTGGGATAAATTGATTGTTTTCATACTCATTGAAACTGTGACATTAGGCGTTAAGGTTTAACGCTGTAGTCCATTTTGAGGGGTGGAGTACCTTCAACTTCGCCAACAAGTTGTAGTAGCTGCAACCGGAATCGCTCAAGCATGTCGCGCTTCAACATAAAGCGATGAAAATCCGCAGGTGATGTGTTGTGGTTCTGCACCGACTTATAGCCACCAGGCGCTTCAACATCCATACGTACTGGAAATTGAAGCCATTTACCTTGGAATTCCTTCGAGAGCATCCAGTTTAGATATAGCTTAGCCGCCGCTTTGTTTTTTGCCTGCGTCGGGATAGCAGCCGTCTGAAACCAGGTTAGGAAGTAATCTTCTTTCGGCAACATAAAGCGCGTATCACTGTCAGGCTGCGGTGCGAATGCCCAGAATGTTGTAAAGCTTGCACCATACCAACCATTGTTGATGGCGACATAAGGCATCGCTGTACCTCTTACCCATGTTGGTCTAGTGGCAACCAGTTCCTCCAGATACTCCCATCCATACTTTTCTTTCAGATTCCAAAACTGATATAAGACAGCATCGTCACTATGGGGATAAGTTAAGATCACCTTTCCTTTTAAGGCTGGGTTGAGGTAATCCATGGCATCACGCGGTACATTGTCTTTACCAATCGCATCAATGTTGACGTAGTTGCTGAAAGTGACACCATACAGCCCTGTCCAACGCCCATGAGGATCTTTGTGGTCAGGAAAGACTTTGTCCCAGTTTTTTGGTTTATAGGGTTCCAACAAATTATGATCTGCGTAGTAGTCAAAGTCATGTATGGTCTGACACTGAAGTACGTCAGGCACGTTGGCTTTGCCACCTGTCTCACGTGCATTGTCATAGCGTGACGCGTGATGAAAGCTTAAGTCGACACTGTGGGTGACGTTGATCTTTGGAAACCGCACCTTAAACATATCCAGGTAATAGTCTATTTGGTCTGGTTTGTCGCCACCGGCCCTAAGAACAAAATTACCGCCCTCTTGTTGAGCAACAACATAGAGTTCATCTAGAGAGCGAGTCTCGATATCGACGCGTCGTTTCATGATCCTATTTCCTAATTAAGTTGAGTGCAACTGGTAGCCGTTGTGATCGCTACCAGTTGCTTTGCATGAGCCATCTTACTAACTTTAGGTTAGCACTAACTTTAAGTTAGTGCTAACCTAAAGTTATCGTTTTTTAAGAAGACAACATGAGCAACAGGCTAAGTCTTACCCCGCGTTCTGGTCAGAAGCCAGAGACAACAAGCCGCCTGCCACATTCTCAGCTAACTCAGCACGGTCCTGACCATGTGATTGATAAGCTGCATGAATGGTGTTTCTCATTGCCGAGCGTTGCCAATGAGTCAAGCGGCATCTCTGTACCTGGCGCGCGCGCTTTGGTCATGCATGACAGTGTGAAATGCAATCATGCAGCTTTTATGGTGGGTCGGGAATTTGCCCATATACATCCCCACCCAGACAATGGCAGTATGCATGTAAAGCTACTGCCAGAAGATGCTTTAGAGGTGACAGGAAAAGGCTGGGGAGAGGATCATTACTTAGTCACACAAGGCCAATATCCTGTGGGGCTAGTAATGGTGTTTTCGCCGCGTGATGATGGAGAGTTGGAGATAGTTAAGTCTATCGTCAGAAAATCCTATGAATATGCAACTGGGGAAACGTCGCCAGCATAAGAAAAATCGAAATAGCCCAGATTGAGTTGAAAGAGTCTCTGAAAACAGCTCAATATATGATTGAGAAAGGATGGTTCTATGGAATAAATATTGGTGGACAGTACCCTGCCAACATTGACATGAATATTATTGTAGAAATAGTCTAACAACCCTAGTGCAGCGGATTGCCTGAATTGTCCTGTGGGGTCACAAAGTTTCTTGCAACCGCTGACTAGGAACGTTGGGTATCAAGATCACAATATGAATATTGAATTTAGAGAGCTAGGCACAGTCGAAATATCAGCTTTAGTCGAACTAATGAACAACCCATTAGTACGTAGGCACATGCCCCTATCAAACGATAACTTTGGCGTTCGTGAATGTGAGACTTTTCTGTCCACAAAGAAAGCTTTATGGACAGAATACGGATATGGTCCTTGGGCTTTCTTTCTTGATGATGAATTCGCAGGCTGGGGTGGCTTGCAACCTGAAGATGGATATCCTGATCTCGCCTTAGTCCTGCACCCCAATTATTGGGGAGTCGGCAACATACTCTACAAAGAAATTGTCCAACGTGCGTATGGAGAAATGAAACTTAAAGCAATTTACGCGCTTCTGCCGGTC
>CALBPH010000186.1 GCA_937899365.1 uncultured Leptolyngbya sp. | reverse complement strand
GGTAAGTAGGCAAGATTTACGCCAGCGACCGCAGCGCCTCAACGGTTTCGACAACCGCTTTGCCCACCTGCTGAATGTCTGAGGCGGTGGTAAATCGACCCAAGCCAAACCGTAGGGACGCATAGGCCAGACGGTCACTGCGGCCAAGGGCCTTAAGCACGTGGGATGGGGCCGTACTCGCAGAACTACAGGCCGAACCGGAAGAGAGGGCCACCGTAGGCTGCAGCCCTAGCAGCAGGCTTTGACCATCCACACCGCCAAAGCTAACGTTGAGGTTTCCCGGTAGACGTTGACTGGGGTGACCATTGAGGTGAATGTCAGGCAGCTGGCTCAGGTGGTGGTAGAGTTGCGATCGCAGCCCCACTAAACGCTCCCGTTCCGACACCATCTCTGCCATCGCTAGCTCAACGGCCTTAGCAAATCCGACAATTTGCGGCGGATATAGGGTGCCAGAACGCATTCCCCGCTCATGCCCCCCGCCATGGAGCTGAGCCGCCAGGTTTACCCGCGGCTGTCGCCGTCGCACATACAAGGCACCAATCCCCTTAGGGCCATAGACTTTATGGGCCGTCATCGACATCAAATGGATATTCATGGCCTGAACATCCAAAGGCACCTTACCAATGGCCTGGGCCGCATCAGTATGAAACAGAACGTCGTTGTCTTGACACAGCGCACCAATCTCTTTTAATGGCTGCAACACTCCAATTTCATTATTAGCCGCCATGACTGAAACCAGAATAGTCTCAGGTCGGATAGCTTTTTCAAGTATCGACAACTCCACCAGCCCATCACCATTAACAGGCAAATAGGTAACCTCAAACCCCAAGGACTCTAGATAACGACAGGGATCTAAGACAGCGCTGTGTTCTGTTTGCACCGTAATGATGTGTTTACCATAATTAAAATAGGCCTCGGCTACACCTTTGAGTGCCAAGTTGTTAGCCTCAGTTGCACCGCTCGTAAAAACAATCTCTTCGGGCTGAGAATTTATAGACTGGGCAATGGTCTCACGACTTTTTTTAACCGCAGCTTCAGCACTCCAGCCATAGCTATGCAGGCTGCTAGGGTTACCAAAATGCTCAGTAAAAAACGGTAACATGGCATCAACAACACGCCGATCAACAGGTGTTGTTGAATGACAGTCAAGATAAATAGGAGACTTTTCCACGGGCCTTATCCCACCGTTTGTTGAATGGGAATAAAGCGATTAAAAACGCCCAGAATTCTGACCCGTACTGCTGGAATTTGAGTGGTGTAGAGGCTAAACACCCCAAAGTTTTGTCGCTGGGTATTATCTTCAATAAAGTTCTTCAGATCCTCTTCGCCCACCAAACTTCCCTGTTCAATGGCCGTTTCACAGATATCCCCTAGGGCTTTACCCAAGTCTCCCAGCCAGCTATCGAGCTCTTTTGCTTGGCAAAACGATGAACGGACTTCGTTCTGTAGGGTTTCTGCGGCAAACGTATTGTAACGATCTTGACTAGGATTAGTTGCTATCAGCACGGCTGCCAATGCGCCTACTCCTGCTATACCTACAAACGCTTTGATTTTCATGGTTCTGCGGTAGTATCCCGATAACTGGACAGCTGCCTTACCGTTCTAGCATAGGCCAAGGGTGAGTCTGATTTGCTGATAGGCTGTACAGCTTGTGAGTTAAGCATAAGAATTAAACGGGCTAACCCATCCAAGTCTAGTTTTGATCACCTGACAGACGCTATATGGTTTGGTCAGCGTTGTTGTTCCCCAGTATGAATTTATCTGGTAAACATGGGCACATCCCACAGATCGATCCTTACCCCCAAATCAGCAACGGCTTTTGCATGCTCTATGGAGCAAAGACATTTGGTGACTCGCTAGTCATGTTCTCAACAAGCCAGCTACTAAAGCAGAGCGTTAGAGAACGGTTATTCAAAATAACAAGACATTTAAAGCGGGTGGGGGGAATCGAACCCCCATCATTAGCTTGGAAGGCTAGGGTTTTACCACTAAACTACACCCGCAGCATCGAACTTACGTCCAGCTTTGCTAAGTTAGCACAGTTTCCCACAGAACTGCTCAATCAAATTACAACCTATTCAGCCCAGCTAAACTCTAAGCTCAGCGTTACCGCTGATACGGCATTCTTTTCAGCCAGGGACACATCAGGGATGACATACTCCGCAGGCGTAAATTGTATGGCAGCAGAATTATCGTTGACAGCAGCGATAAATAAACAATCGGCTTTTTCTACGGTTACATCATCGGGTTTGAGACCATCGGTATAGGCCGTTAATACATACCCGGCTTCATCAACCCTCACCGTTAAATCAATTCGAGCTGTAGTTTCAGATAAAGACCCAGGACAATTAGGGTCACTCGGCATCGCCACTGTGATCGGGGGCTGAAACAACCCCTTGGGCTCCGTCCTATCGGGCTGAGAAACCGGGGTTACGGCCAAAATAGTCACCTGTGTCGGTCCACTATCTGCGCCTTGAGCATTGCCCCCCGCTGGCTCATCAGATGGCGGCTTGCCCGTATCGGCGGCGGGCAGCGGGTCGGCAGAAGTC
>CALBPH010000185.1 GCA_937899365.1 uncultured Leptolyngbya sp. | reverse complement strand
CCGAGTACATCCCTGGCCGTTTTATCCCTAGATGGGCGCACTATAGCGTCTGCCAGTGAAGACAAGACTATCCGTCTGTGGAAACAGGATGGCACCCTACTCAAGCAGCTTACCCAGCATATTGCAGCGGTTCGTACGGTGGTCTTTAGCCCCGATGGCAAACTGCTCGCGTCGGGGGCCGATGACCGTACCATTCGCCTGTATACGACCGAGGGCCAGCTGCTTAAAACAATGGGGGGCCACAGGGCGGAGGTCAAAGGACTGGCCTTTAGCCCTGATAGTAAAACCCTGGCATCGGCCAGCTGGGATGAGACTATCCGTCTCTGGAGCACGGCGGGACAACCCATTCGAGAAATCAGAGGACACAATGCGCTGGTGTACGATGTCAGCTTTAGTCCAGACGGTCTATTTCTAGCTTCTGGTAGCTGGGATAAAACGGAGAGAACCTGGACATTGAGTGGGGAGCCGATTGCCGCCGTCTATGGCCACAGTGCCCAAATCCATAGTGTTCACTTTAACAAAGAAGGGTTGCTAATTTCAGGTGGTGGCGATCGCACCATTCGCCTTTGGAAATTGGACAGACCGCTGATCAATTCTCTGCGAGATCACCAGGCCAATGTGTACAGTGTGGTTTTTTCTCCTGATGACAAGGTGATTGCATCGTCCGGGGCAGACAACAACATTCGACTGTGGGATCGAGAGGGTAACGCCCTAAGAACACTATCAGGACACGATGCGGTGGTTTGGGAGTTGAGCTATAGCCCAGACGGTGAGACGCTTGCTTCGGTCAGCTCAGCTCAAACCGTGAAACTGTGGGACCGCTAGGGAGCATTGTTGACTACCTTAGCCGCGCTCGAGGGGCCGGTCTATGCCGTTGCCTTTAGCGCGGATGGTCAATTCATTGCCACCGGGGCCGCCGATCGTACGGTACGCATTTGGCGCAAAGATGGCACATTGGTGACCAAGATTGTTGATTTTCCCAAGGATGTGTTGAGCCTTGCCTTTAGCCCCGATAATAAAACGCTGGCAACATCTGGTTGGGCCCACTTTGTTAGCCTGTGGGATATAGACGGAAAACTAGGGGAAAAGGCAGGACAATCGCAGGCCTACGAAATTATTTACGATCCTGATAACAAAATTACTGCGACAGATAGATTTGAAGGGCAAGTCCCCGCGCAATTAAATGGGCATAAGGGCTGGGTTCATGAAGTCATCTACAGCCCCGATGGCAAAAAAATCGCCACTGCCAGCGCTGATGGTACGGCAAACCTGTGGAGCGCCGATGGGAAATTGCTCAATACCCTGGCAGGGCATCGGGATGGTGTCGTAGCGGTTCAATTTAGCCCTGATAACAGCGACCTGATTGCCACCGGCAGCTATGACCACACGGTAAAGCTCTGGTCGTCATCGACGGGAGATTTATTAACCACCCTGCGGGGGCATCAAGATCGAGTGACAAGCCTGAGCATGAGTCAAGATAAAAAGCTGCTCGCCACCGTTGGAGAAGATGATCGATTGTTACTGTGGGATTTGGATTTAGATATTAGCGGCGGTCAAACCCAGCTGCTGGATGGGTTACTAGGGCAAAGCTGTGATTGGTTAGGGAATTATTTGAAATATCACGCTGAGAATCTTGAAACTATCCAGGCTTACTGTGATGTGAACTCTGAATCTGGCAGTCTCAGTTAGTAAGGGATATAGTCTATTGGTGCCGCGGTGGTTATCGCAGTGGCGATAGGCGGATGGGGATACTGCGCTTTAACTCCTGCATCAGGCGATGGGCCTGGTAGTCATAGAGTGCTAGTTGAAGGCTATTGGGAAGGGTTGCCATAAGTCGACGACATTCATCGAGGGGTACTGTTGTTAACCGTGCTAGGAGGTTGCCTGCTTCTGTCACCATGTTGGGGTTGAGGGGAGCCTCTACCTCTAGGAGCCACTGTCGAGGTGGGGTCATTTCTCCTCGCTCGATCCGGCGTAGTCCATTAATAGATGAGAGCACATAAAGTTTGTCCCGCATCCGCACCCGCATATCATCGGAGGGCATGGGGTAGTCTTGATATTGTCGGTTAGGTTGGTTTTGGCGCAGCAAGATGGGAACAACCCCATAGCCATAGGCAATTTCCGCCAGGGGCTTGTCGTTGAGGGTGTCACCGTACTCAATGGTGTATTCCGTAATCAAAATTGTCTGGTGGTTGAGTCGAAATAGTCCCAGGATATTTTCGCCAAATGCAGCTCCGGCAAAGGCCTCTGCCGACAGGGCATAGACGGAGAACGAACGGGCCTGAGGCAAAAAAGATTTGATGTTATCGCTAAACAGCTGACTGAGGGTGCGGATGACGGGGGTGAAGGGGCGAACCTCACTCTCTAGGGCTTCTGCTGCTATGAGGGCCACTTCCAAATTGAGGACGGGGTCGTCGGTGACCGCGATGACGCTGCGGGCGGTGGAGAGATTGGCTTCCTGCAGCTGTTGTAGCATCGGCCCCTCTAGCAGGGGGATTTGGTTGCGGAGGGCAGGATTATCTAGATGATGGGTGATGGCCACCAGGGGCTGACGCAGGTCTTGCAAAATGCGAGTGACCCGTCTGCCGACTCGGCCCAGACCCACCACAATCACGTGGTTTTCTTTTGGCACTTTGGGGCGACGCTGGAGAAACTCAAACCGGGAGCTGAGCAGCTGGTCGGCCAGTAATCCCAAATCGCCGATCACCATGAGCAAACTGGTGATGGCAATCATCAGACAGACAATCAGTACCCAGCCTGGGGCACCACTGTCTTCAAAACCACCAAAGACATCGCCATAGCCGCCGAGGATAAGAACGGCCCCCAGTGTAATAGCCTGGGTCCAGCTAACGTCAGTGATATTGAATTTAAGTAAGAAGGTGCCGGTGGTCCAGAGGACAAGGGCGGTGGTAAGTGCGATCGCAACCACCCGTCGCAGTGACTGCTGCTCTGAGCTGCGCCAAAAGGCTAACAATCGCCGTCGCCACTCCCCATCCAGCACGTCACCAATTCCCTGACGCAGCTTATTCCACGGACCGGTCTGTTTGGGGAGATTAACAATCTGACTGTGGCTAAGGGCTTTTACCTCCACATAGGCCACCTGATCTCCCGACTGTACCCGCACATGGGGCTGCCACCGATGAAACATCGACGAAGCCGTGGTGGCCCAGCCAATGGGCTGGTGAGGACTGCTAAAAGGTTTGAGATTAAGCAGGCGCACATGCTGTCGATGCAATACATGGACCGGCACGTTGCAATACTGGGGGTCCCGATTGCTGATCTGCCGTTCCACCACCCGAAACTGAAATGTATCGATATTAAATACGCTTAGGGTATTGTCCTCTAGACCCGCCAGGGCAAAGGTCATGGCCGGTAGTTCTGTCGCATCTAGGGCAACAAACTGACCCAGCTGACGACTGAGTAACCGATTTAACCCCTGACGTGATGAACGCACAATGATATGTACCTTTGGGTTTAACCGTCGGACGGCAATGGCCGTTTGCACATTGGTACTTTCGTCGCTAGTGACAATTAGGACCGCACGACATTTGGCAATTCCCGCCGTTTGCAACACATGATCGCGGCGACAGTCTCCAACAATTGGAGGCTGACTTAGCATATTAGACAGATTATCGACCTCCCACTCCGTCACCGGTTTGCGATCGATCCCGGCAATGTGGACCTCAAAGGAGTCAAAACTAAACTTTGTCAGGTTGACGATGATTTGCTGACCCAAGCTTCCCAAGCCACACACAATGAAATGATCCTGATGTACCGCCGTCGCCGGGGATAAATCGGGAATGTAGGTAATGGGGTTGAGCGTGCCGTCATCGCCTGTCATGGGCTGTCAAAGGGGGTAGATTCAGCCATTATGAACCATTCACGGGATACTGGTATGGTTCTGGTACTGCGAGTCTATCCCTATAGGCGCAAAGCCATCACTACGTGTTATTCCCCATGTCGTCATCCGAAGATCTGCCCCCAGACCTACAACGTGAGATCCGGGCGGAACGTAAGTTTAGCCTGGGGGAGGCCATTGGCCGAGAAGGCGGCTCCTTTCTCAAAGGAAGTCAGGCAATGGTCCTCGCCCCTTGCGGGCATTGGCGGCCATCAATGGGTTTATTGACCAATACTTAAATGACAGGGACGGTGCGTTACAGCTCTGTCTTAAGCGTTGGGTTAAAACTGACGCGCAGGTTGGCAAATATTTAGACGAACCGCTGGTGGCGTTGCGAATGATTGTGCTGACTATCATCGAGCAACCCCAGATTTTGTATGAATTTAGTCGTCAGGTCGCGGTGGAGTGGGGCCATATGACGGGTGAACGGCCTTATTTTCAGCAACCCCAGACAGAGGCCCATCCGGACGCGGCCTATTCCCACGAGCGAGTGCAGCAAATTTTAACTGAGCTGCTCCATCAGCTGTCTGCCGTCCAGCCTGATGCAACGCTGGAGTAACGGCTATAGCAACTACCTATGGGTACAATGCCACCGTATCAATCAGCACTACAGATTCTCCATTAACCGCGATTGCCATTCGAAATATCAGTGGCTATAGTGTTCTTGACTTAGGAAGTTTAACGGAAATTTAAACACCGTTCACACTAACTTTATAAGCTAAGTTTTATCCCCGTGTTCTCTATTACTAGTCATTCAACTCCATTGGGAGAGTTTATTAGGGCGAAATATTTTTGATAGTTCTACTTTTATTGTTGCTGATGTTTGTTGCTGACATTCAGCAATACGAAATCCTGGCTGATGGTGCCCGGTCTATGCGGGCATCCACTAGGAAATGCCCGCATAGACAACAATAAAGTCTTATATCATTGCTGTTCTGTATTAAACAGCTTGATCTACACCGACAATCAGCAACAGCACTCTCATAAAATCAGGGCCATCACCGCAGTCCTTTAAGTGGTGAAGACCATGGAGCATGTTAAACAAACAGTTCGTCGTTTATTACAGGAGACCTTAACCGTCGCTCAAAAGCTACCTGTGGCCA
>CALBPH010000184.1 GCA_937899365.1 uncultured Leptolyngbya sp. | reverse complement strand
CAACATCACCCAACCCCGCCAAGGTAGCTGCCAGACCCAGGGCAAACCAGCCTGACTGTCCCACTGCTTGCCAACGATTTTCTAGCTCGTAGCTACCCATATATCCCACCGTAATCGGCAGCATGGACAGCATGCAGGGCGTCAGGCTAGTGAGTAAACCAGCTGCCGCAATGATGGCAACACTGGCAATGGAGAGGTGATCAAGCTGGGCACCAACCCACTGATTGGCCAGCTGACTAAGGTTATAAAGACTAAGTTGAAGCGTTTCCCACATATGGAGGAGAGAGCAGACAGGCGTAAAAAAACCAGACCATCGACCGACGTCGATAGACTATCGCTTCTTAATTGTAATTGTATCGAAACGTTAAATACTTCTTATCCGCTTACGTTTGCGCTTGCGACCCAGCTTTGGCACCGTTGCCTGGGACATACCCTCAGATCGCAGCCCTATGGGAACGGGCGGACGAAGATGTTTTTTAGCGGGCCTGTCGTATTTTTTAGCGGGTACAGACGAACCAACAACGGCTGCCTTGGTGGGAACTACCGGTTGGGGCTGTTGAGCATGGCGGCGGCGACGGCTGCCCGGTCGGTGGCGTCGGGGTCGCAGAGGCTGCTCCGTCATGGCGACAATATCAGCCTCATGGGCTTCACGGGCCACTCGAATTAATAGCCCCGCAATCACAAGGCTCGACATCATTGAGCTGCCACCGTAGCTCATCATGGGAAAGGGCAATCCCGTCGTCGGCAAAGACCCGGTGGCCACGCCAATATTAATCAGCGACTGCCCCACCAGCAGCACCATACAGCCAATGGCAATCAGCCGGTTTACCGATGACTTTGCCTTGAGCGCCACCAGCAGGGCAACGGTACTAAATACGGCTAAAAACAACAGCAGCATAATCGACCCCATAAACCCAAATTCTTCGGCATAGACCGAAAAAATGAAGTCGGTATATTGAATCGGCAAATAGCCTAGTTTTTGCTGCCCCATGCCAAATCCGGTGCCCCACAAACCACCTGAGCCAATGGCATATAGACTCTGCACCAGCTGATATCCGTTATCACTGGCTTGGGACCAAGGATCTAAAAATGAAATGATGCGCTCACGCTGATAGGCCTTAATGCTGACACTGATGACAGCCGCTAACGCACCAAGACCGGCTGTCATCATCAGCTGTCGATAGGGCCGTCCCGAGGCCATGGCAATCAGCCATAGGGTAATGCCACAAACGGCGGTTGTACTTAAGTTGGGCTGGACTAAAATCGCCATTAAACACAGGGCAAACACCCCCAACCACATCCAGCGCGTCCTCACCCGAAAGCGATGCCAACGACCAAAAAGCCGGGCACTCTGCAAAATCAAAAAGGGCTTGAGCAGTTCAGACGGCTGAATCAGGAAAGGTCCCAGTGGAAGCCAGCGGGTGGCACCGTTGACGGTTACCCCAAATCCTGGAATGTGTGTAGCCACAATTAAGCCAAAACACACAAACAGACCCAGTCCTGAAAACTGCATGATGAGCCTGAGCGGATGGCGTGCAACCCACCGGGACATCAGGAGACCAACAAGAATCCATATAATTTGAACCTTGAAATAGCGGGCTCCATCACCAACCTCTGCATCAGCCACAGGAAAAGACGCTGAAAACAACACCACCAAGCCGATGGCTAACCAAAGCATAGTTAGCCATCGCAGTAGTCTTGCTTCCAGTGCCCAATCTTGCACTGAGAAAAAGTTAACGACACCTGCAAAACGAGTCAGATTCAATGGATGATCTTGATGTAGGAGTGTTTAAGACATAAAGAAAACCATCGACCTTGTCAAGGGGGTAATCTTGGGAAGGCAGATGGTTTAGTAGAGGAAATGAAATTTTTCATCATGTAGAGGCGTTCCATGGAACGCCTCTACCCATGGAGCCCTATTGCCCAATGGCGGGTGCCTTAGTCGTCGGGATGGTGGCCAATGGCAACGGCGGGGTTTTATCGGGTGCGATCGCAAATAGCTCCGTCCGAATCCGCTCACTAATCTGAATGGTCTTGGTGTCATACACCTGGGTAATCAGCTTAGGGTAAAGGCCAAACCCGATAATGGGAACCAGCAAACAAGCCACAATAAAGACTTCACGAGGTTCCGCATCAATCAGGGCTTGCTCCTCGGTCAATTCCTTATTCTCAGGACCAAAGAAGATTTCCCGCAGCATCGACAACAGATAGATCGGGGTCAAAATTACACCCACCGCCATCAGTAAGATCATAAACAGCTTGAAGTTAAAGCTGTAGGCATCGCTGTTGGCAAAGCC
Organism: uncultured Leptolyngbya sp.; assembly: GCA_937899365.1. Classification (GTDB taxonomy): domain Bacteria; phylum Cyanobacteriota; class Cyanobacteriia; order Phormidesmidales; family Phormidesmidaceae; genus Leptothoe. Next base: position 2,703 of record CALBPH010000184.1, on the reverse strand, counting down.
CACAAACACCATCAGCTCAGCCACAAAGCCACTCATCCCAGGCAGTGCCAGAGACGCCATGGAGCAGGCCGTAAACATGGCGAAGATCTTAGGCATTTTGGTGCCGACACCGCCCATTTCCGGCAAAATCAGCGTGTGGGTACGGTCATAGGTGGCCCCCACCAAAAAGAACAGGCTAGCCCCAATCAGACCGTGGGACACCATCTGTAGGACCGCACCGCTCATACCCAAATCAGTAAACGAAGCGATACCAATGATCACAAACCCCATGTGGGAAATGGACGAGTAGGCAATCTTACGTTTGAGGTTGCGCTGGGCAAAGGAGGTGAGCGCAGCGTAAATAATGTTGATTACCCCAAACAGGATCAACCCTGGTGACACAATGGCATGGGCATCGGGCAGCATCTCCACATTCATTCGAATCAGAGCGTAGCCACCCATTTTTAGCAAAATACCCGCCAGCAGCATATGCACCGGGGCCGTCGCCTCACCGTGGGCATCGGGCAGCCAGGTATGCAGCGGAAATATGGGTAGTTTCACCGCATAGGCCACCAAAAAGGCCGTATACAGCCACAGCTGCAGCCGGATCGGGTATTCCTTAGCCATCAGGGCCTGCATATCAAAGGTAACCGTGTCACCGTAGAAGGCCATTGCCAAGGCCGCCACCAAAATAAACAGCGAGCCACCTGCCGTATAAAGAATGAACTTGGTCGCCGCATACAGTCGTCGCTTACCACCCCAGATTGATAGCAGCAGGTAAACGGGAATTAGCTCCAGCTCCCACACAAGGAAAAACAGCAGCATATCCTGCACGGCAAATACCGCAATCTGAGCGCCGTACATCGACAGCAGCAGAAAGTAGAAAAGCTTTGGCTTGAGGGTCACCGGCCAGGCCGCTAAGGTCGCCAGCGTGGTAATAAATCCGGTCAGCAATACCAGCGGCATCGAAAGACCATCCACACCCACTGACCATTTCAGGTCAAGGGCAGGTACCCAGCTGTAGCTTTCTACTAGCTGCATCCCAGAGGTGGTGGGGTCGTAGTAGTTAACAAAGGCAGTGACAATCAGGGCAAAATCAATTAGCCCGACAATCAGGGAATACCACCGCACGGTTTTGCCATCCTGATCGGGGATAAATGGCAAAAGCAACGCCGCTCCAATCGGCAGCAAGATAATGGTGGTCAACCAAGGAAATGTTGCAAAGTCCATAGATATAAGGCCAGGGTTCTATAGCATTAGCCCCATCGCTTAGGGCGTGGTGCCCCCAAACTGCTACGTAGCAGCGATAGGGCTGTATGGGCTCGGCTGTCGCACAGCTGCTGCCACCATGAGCAGCAGCCATCAGGCCTTGTTAACCACTGTAAGAATAAAAATATTGATCCCCAGATCATCTGCGGGATTTCTTAAAGGTGTGTAATCAGAACATTACACATCGTTAAGCTGGCAGAAGATAGTGGGCGATGAGAACCGGCGCATGGCGTGGCTATGGCTTCTTTGCAATCACTACACGATGTCGAGAACTATTTCGAGTTTCAGTTGGTTGCCCAAAGCCCACATCCACCATTGCCTGGTGCAAATCAAAGGAAAAGTATTGATCGAGATAGGGTTCAGTGCTTTTGAGCAGGGTGAGTACGTAGGCAGGTAGCTTCTTGTACACCTCCGACTGGGGGTTCATTTCCATGATGGTGAAGTGACCGCCGGGGCTTAAAATCCGGTACGCCTCTTGGATCACAGCCTGGATAGCCGACTGGGGCAGCTCATGAAAAACCAGGGAGGCGGAAACAAGATCAACGGAGTTGGCGGGCAGACCGGTGGTCTCAGCCGGGGCATGGAGCCAGGTAATTGGGGGTGCGCCATCTGGCGGGTGGGCATTGTCTACCGGATTAATCGTTTGATATCGGGCAACCGTCAGGAAATAATCGGACAGATCAATACCGGTAATCTGAGCCTTGGGATAGGTTTGCTGCAGGGCGCGAGTACTTAGCCCCGTGCTGCAACCGAGATCGACAATGGTGGCAGGGGGCTGGGGCAGCTGGTCTAGCAAAACATCTAAATAGCTTTGGCGCAGACGGATATCACCTCGGGCATCGCCCTCGGGCCAGAGGCGAGCATGGACGGCTTTGGCGGCTACGGTGGCTTCTAGGGCAGGCTCCCAGCCGAGGTTGCCTTCGTCATAGGCATGAAAACTGGTGAGGTAGTAGTCGGGGTAGGTGAGGGTGCGATCGCAAATTCCCTGCCGCTCCTTTTCCCACACTGGGTTAAATTCCATATCTCCGCCCCGCGTCCTCAGCTGGGCCACCTCATCTAGCCAATACACCCCAATAGACTCAGCCCGTTTGATCATCATGGTGCGAGCCCGGTCTTTCGCAAAGTTAGCCAGGGGTTTAACCGCAAGAGCTCCATTGATCAGGCGGTTAATCGAGCGGGTAGCAATGGCGTTCATACGGCAGGTGCTAGCAACTTACAAAGATGTGTCACCAGCTTAAAACCACATCTAAGGAACAACCTTTAAGTTTCTTCTCCAAGACAGTAACGGTCTAGATATCGCAGCACCGTATCGCAGCACCGTAGAAAGACTTAAAGACTTTAATTATCCCAAAGCACAAGGGCGCATTCTTTGAGAAAACGCTACCCTAGTTTGCTAATGCTGGGCCAGCTAACCCCTCGCCCCCTTGCCCCTCCTCCCACTGCAATTTTCTATGT
>CALBPH010000183.1 GCA_937899365.1 uncultured Leptolyngbya sp. | reverse complement strand
GCTATACCAATAGGCTGGCTAGTGATTTTGAACAACGTTAGGGGCTGGGGGCGACGCAGAACATATCACAACAGAATCAGCTATTACTTCTGATTAACGGACCGTTATCGTTCTGTGAGGGCAAGAAAGCTTAAAAACTGACGACGATGCATAGCTTGGTGGATAGTTACCCCAACCTGATATTAATCCACGCCCCAGGCATCTAAGAGCGCTTCCGCTCGTTCAGCTTCAGTGTCATTATCCTGGGCGCGATACAGTCGCTGGGCCTGCTCTAGGGCATCCACGGCAGCCTCACGACGACCCTGCCCCCATAATGCCAGGGCCAGGTTATAACGCGCCCCAGCATCATCGGGAAACTGACGGACAATTTGCCGATAGGAAATCACGGCTCGAATATACTGCTCTCGCTCCAATAGCAAGACACCTAACGCTGCCTGGGCCGGGACAAAAGTTGGATTGCCATCAACGGTTTCTTCAAAATGGATAAAGGCTTCGCTGTCGTCACCGCGGTCCTGTAGCAGCAGCGCTAGCTGGTAGTGGCTTTCCCAATCGCGGGGGTTAACGCCAACCGCACGTCTGAGAGATTCTTCGGCCTGGCGTAGTCGTCCTTTGTGGAGCCAAATTTTGGCCAGGTTGCCGTGGATGCTGCCGCGATTATTGTCGATGCGCAGCGCCCGCTGGAGGGGGGCTAGGGCATCGTCAAAGCGTTCTTGCTGAATGTATAGAAGACCAATGGCTTCGTAGACCTGGGCGTTGTTGGGGGCCAGTCGAGCGGCTTCTTCGAGGGCATTGAGGGCCGTACCGTACTCGTCTAGCCGCAGTAGCATATTGCCGAGCCCTAAATAGGCATTGGCTTCATTGGGGGCCATGCGGGTAATGGCCCGGTAGGCGTCGGCCGCTTCGGCGTAGCGCTCCGCCTGATATAGGCTGTGGGCCAGACCATAGCGAAATGAAACGTTGCGACTGTCGCGGTCAATGGCCTGACGATAGCTTTCGACCGCTAGCTGGAAGTCGCCCTTGAGGATTTGGAGGTAGCCGATGCCGGAGTAGAGGCGGGCATTGTTTCGGTCAATGGTGAGGGCGTCTTGGTAGACTGCGATCGCAGCTGAATAATTTTCATTATCCACATGTTGCTGCGCCGTCTTCAGGGCTTCGTTGACTCGCTCCTGATCGGCATCAGACAGCTCACTCAGCTCTAGGTCGCTAGCGGGCTCCTGGGCCACCAGCACGTCTGCAAAAACATCAGCCGGCTCAACCGCGTTTGCTGCTGCCATGGGCAAAAGCCAGAGCGCACCCACCAAGGCCGCAACCAGTCGTCCCCGACCAGAGGGCTTTACCGTCGGTATAGTAATGATGAACATCACAATATAAGTCTCCTAGCTCACTCCAATGACCCTGCCCTGAGCGATTGCGACCGAACACCCCCTAGGGTGGATGTCGTAACATAACGGTGCTGTCAACGGGATAGTCAATGATTTTAGCAACTACCGATACACTTCAAGGACAAAATATTAAACAATATTTGGGAATTGTCACAGCTGAAGTGATCTATGGTAGCAACATGCTACGGGACTTCTTTGCCGGTCTCCGGGACTTTTGGGGTGGTCGTACCGGTTCCTACGAACGGGTTTTTGAAAAAGGTCAGCAGGATGCCCTGAAGGAATTACAGGATCGCGCCCAGCAGCTAGGAGCCAATGCCGTTGTGGGTGTTCAGCTCAAAACCGACACCATCAACTTAGATGAGACCGGTGTGCTGATGCTGATTACGGCCAGTGGAACGGCGGTCAAGATTTAGGGACTCAGGCTGGGGAAAGCGGCAGGATGACCTGCAAAGCGGCAGGATGACCTGCAAAGTGGCGGGACGAGCTGCCGCCATTAGCCCTCCTCAGGACTAGGGGTTCTAGGGTAGGGAATCTGGTGCCGGGTGCAGGCTTTTTTGATGCGTAAAATCAGATCGGTCTTATAGATAAACTCATCTCGAGCATCCATGGGGTAGGCCCTGAGTTTTAGATGGGTGGCCCAGGTTTCCTCTGAAACGGCCACCATCACCGGTAGCTTTAGCTGGGTATAGCGACTGCTATAGGCGGCCTGATACAAAATTTCGACGGCCAGTTCGATATCGGCCTCGTGGGAAAAGTAAAACTCAGTCACCACCTGGGCTTCGAGCTGACCGCTGTTGGCATTGGAGATGGGGTTAGTCCAGGTGGTGTTGTGGGGAATGGTGACGGTATTGTCATCGGGGGTTTGTAGGCGCAGTCCCCGCAGGCCGTAGTCCACCACTTCACCATAGTGCTCGCCAATCTGGATGCGGTCGCCCATGCGAAACGGTCCTTCAAATAGGTTGACCACGCCCGCAATGATTGAACCGGCATAGTCTTTGAAGGCAAATCCTAGGGCTACGGCCAGGGCACTGGTGAGGGCGATCAGGTTAGCTCCCGTCAGGTTTAGGAACAGCTTGAGTAAATAGCCCACCGTAAACACCAGCACCATGCCCTTGAGAAAGGGGACTGATTGCTTGATGATGAGCCTAAATCGGCGTGGTACGTTTTCGGACAGGGCATTAGCGGTACTGCGAATCAGAAATAGCAGCCCATAGGCGATGATGCCGGCAAAACAGGCTTGCAAGATTACCGTCAGGGTGGGTTCTTTAAATAAAGATTCCAGCGCCTTAGTGGGAATGTCTTGAGCCATGGCTCGGGGCGTTCCTATGACCGCCTGGGTTAAAACCGCGGCGGCGGTGGCGGTGACGGCGGTGGCGACTAGCTTAGCCATGGTTCTCCACTATGCTTTGCCGATTAAAAAATTGTTATTGCCCAATTCGCTATAAAGCTTTGGGTAATGGGCCGGATGTACGCTAAAGCGACGACCACGCTGCAAAATGATGCCCTCGCGACGCAGTACCTGTAAGCGGGACCGGATGTTGCGTTCGGCTTCGCCGAGGCTATGGGCGAGATGCGATCGCGTCATTTCGCGATGGATCAGTAATGAGTGCAGCAAGTAGCGATCCATCGTTTCTAAGGTCATTAGCCCCGGTAGCGTGGGTTTGGCCGGTAGCAGCTCAATTAGGGTGGCTTCATCTGCGATCGCACCCTCATCCGTCAAAGACTCAGCGCGTATTTTCAACGATTTTAACCATACCTGGGCCGCCGTACTGCCAATGCCATCCGTGGTACTAGCCAAACTTCTCCAATAGCCGTCACCGGGGGCCGCAATTTGAACCATGGGCCCCGTGGCCTGGGTTTCTAAATCAGCCTCTAGTAGCGGTGTTAACCAAGTTTCCAACTCTGGCCCAGATAGCTTTGGCAGGGCAACCACCTGTTCTAGATAGGCACTCACCTGACAAACCCGCTCCAAAAAAGCCCAAGCCCAGTGATTACAGCCAAACACCCAAAATCGCGATGGATCTTGGGTGCTGAGGGTTAGCAAATATTCAATTCCCTCCCATCCCTGAATACAGCGAAGAAAACACTGCTCAAAACTGGACACCACCATGATGGTGGGCACATGGTTATCAAGATCTGTTTGGGTGACCGGTGTGGCAATTTCACCACTCGAGGCCTCATTATTTTGTCCTAGCTCTCGCTTCAGGTGCTGAGGCAGGGTTAATGGATCTGGAGGGCGTTGATAGCCGCCTAAAAAAAAGCGCACCTCACAGTCAGGAAACTCCTCGTGCAGGCTGGCCTTCAGAATGGGGCCAATGTCTTCAACCGGTCGTCCTAACACCACCAAACTATTATTTTCAAACTCAGGATTTGCTTGCCAATCCTGCAGCGCTGGGAGCAAAGCTGAGCGAATCGTTGTCTGATAGGGTTGGGGGACGGGCAATTTTGTCACCCGTTCACCCAGTCTGTTGCCAATGCCCGGTGGCACATCCACCAACGTTTCGGCCGGTTCAGGACTAGCCGACTGAGAAACCCTGGCGGGAATTGTCCGTAGAAAAGAGGAAACCTGTTTCCTCAACATGATGAACCTGTAAGAACTGCAGCCATCCTACCGCTCTTTGTTCATTTCCCCATGTTACGAGACAGCGAGTGCTGGCTAAACTAGGACATTAAGACGCCAATGTGACCAACGCTATAGTTGTGTCTGCTGAGAGAAAAACTAACTAAGAGAGTATGCTCTCTCCATAGACAAAATGTTTCAGATTGGGTGAATCTCTACGACTGATGCAAAAACGGTAGGACAAACCACAAAGGAGCCTTTTCCTCTAAGGTGACCCGAGCCGTTGCGTGCATTCCCCCCAGGGGAATCATATTCAAACTGCTCGCCGACCACTTATAACCGCTGCTGGTACTAGAATCAGGCGTCAGTTCTATCAGCACCTCAATAGTTGTTGGTGCCGCCGGATCTTCCAACTGTCGGACACCATCTACGGTCATCACCGATGGCAGAGACACGTTACTCACTTTACCCTCTATGCCACCGGCTGCCTGTTTATTCCCTTCCACATCAGGAATCAGCAGCACATCCATACCCGGCTCAATCTGGGCCAACTCTCCGGTGGGAAAATGAGCCACCCCAACCAGCTCACCTGATTCACCCTCAGCATAGGCCAAAATCGCGTGGCTGCTGGTTGTTACAGGAATGCGACCTTCACACGCCCAGAAGAGCGCTGCCCCTAAAAGCCCACCAATTGTTGCGAGGGGTAGCCAGCTACGGGGAGAAACAATCTGCATCAGCTGATCGAGCTGCTCCGGCGAAGACAGCCGCTCTAAAGCTTCTTGACGAAAGATACTGCTGTCGCCCATTTGACCCCTACCTCAACTACGAACAACACCTTCTATCACCTTCAAACATCGTATTGAACTGATGCGAAAGTTAAAGTTTCTAGACTTTTTCCAAGCCTAATATGACCGATTGACCGCAATTCTAGCAGCAAATTCTTAAAACTAAGGTGACGCTCAGGAAAATCTCATAATTAGGCGTGTATTTAACCCGCATCCATGACAAACAGCGCTTATTCCTGAGAAGACCCTTAAAACTCTCTTTAAAGCT
>CALBPH010000182.1 GCA_937899365.1 uncultured Leptolyngbya sp. | reverse complement strand
AAAAAATCCATCCGCCATGAAAGCCTTATCCCTGACGGTGTGATTGTTGATAGCGAGCTGCTAACCGCCTGCCCGGCTCACATTACTGCTGCCTGCGCTCTGGACGCGTTTACCCAACTGCTTGAACCCTATCTATCTCCTACGGCGAGTCCCCTAACCGATGCCTTAGCCTGGAGTGGGTTGACGGCTATGGGGCCAAATTTGTTGACCGCCTGTGGGGCAGGGGCTGACGATTTAGCCGTACGTGAGGCCATGGCTTACGGTTCCTTGCTGTCCGGTATTTGTTTAGCCAATGCGGGTTTGGGCATTGTCCACGGGTTGGCCTCGCCGCTGGGGGGATTTTTTCCGATTCCCCATGGTGTGGTCTGCGGCACGCTGCTGGCAGCTGCCACCGAGGTAACCTGGCAAGCCCTCTTGGCAAGAGAGCGGCACAATCCGGCAGTGGCAAAAATGGCAAGGTTAGGGGCATTTCTGGGGGGTGAGCCTGATACTAACCCCATTAATTCTGGTGCAGCGCTGTGTCGCATTTTGTAGGAGTGGACCGAGGCACTGGAGCTGCCTCGATTGGGAGAGTACGGCATACAAGCAACGGATTTAGACCGAATTATTGCCAAAACTCGCAACCGCAATAATCCTATTGCCCTTACCCAAACAGAGATTAAAAACCTGGTTCTATCTCGCCTCTAGGGTTTGATGATGGGTCGTCAGCTATGGATATTTCGCACAATTAAATAGCTAACAGATAACGCTAAAATTGCAACCGCCAGACCAATCAGGCTGACACCCGTTACTTTCTCTAAATCTAGAATAATAATTTTACGAGCCACGGCTGTCAGCGATGTCACGATCACCAGCTCTACCTGCACCACATGCTTTTTCAGGTAGGCGGTGATATTTTCTAAAATCTCTAGGGCAATCAGTACGCTCAGAAATAGGCCAAAAATTTCACTGAGGGTATTTTTAAAGAACCCTTCTGGGCTCGGCTCCCAGAGCGCTACGGCTAAAAAACGAACAAGGTCGATCATGATCACAAAGATCACAACAAGCATGGCTATGGACATTAGTTTCGAGACGATGGTCTCTATGGCGTCAATGCCGTGCAGAAAGCTCTCCGCACTTAACCAGCTCCATCGATTGCCCTTATGCTTGCCCATCCTAACGCTCCAGAAAACGGACCCCTAGGAGAACTATACAGGTGAGAGGGAAGTGGCAATAAAGGTTGAGGTCACATAACGCTCAACCTTTACTGCCATTTCCCATTGCCCTACATAAAACGACCGGCCATCTTTAGCATGTCGCCCATGTCCACATCACCATCACCATCGCTATCTAGAAACGCGTTAACCAACGGGTTGCCCTGGGCCTGGGTACCGGTTTTCGCCGAACCTTGGTTTAAAAACTTCATCACAATAGGAATCACCATGGGCAGCATTACCATCACCTGATTGGCATCTAGCCCTGTCTTTTGAGAAACCGCTGAGGCAATTTGGGTTTGCTGATCCGGGCTAAACAGTTTGGGGAGTACCCCGGCACCATCGGAGGTCCCTTGTTTTACCAGGTCAAGTACAGCGTCCATGCCCTGGGTTTGTTGTTTTTCCTTCAGCGCCGATTGGACAAAACCACCGACCACTGAGGCTGCCTGCTGAGTTGCTGAGCTGTTGGCATTATTTGCCTGGGCAACTTGCTGCGCCATCGATACAATTTGGCCAAGCTGACCGAAGCTGGCTTCACGATTGGGATCCTGAATGGCTCCCATTACCTGATCAAATATTCCCATGGGAAATAAAGACGTCCTTGGTTAGCAACAATTGGCGGCACTGATCCACCTTGTGTATAGTAAGACGCTATGCTGGCCCAAATGAAAAATTGGCAGCTTCATTTTAGGAACGTGATGGCCATATGAAGCGACCCCTAATTATTGCTGTTGCGGTTTTGGTTGTTCTCGGTTTGCTGTTATGGCTCACCAGCACCTTGGGGACGCTCTACGCGGGACTGTCGAATCTCAATCCATGGGTGGCTCAGGCGATTACGACCCTAGTTGTGGTGCTGATGGTAATGGCACTGGGGGTGGTGGCTTACTACAGCTGGCTGTTTTTGCGGCCCCGTCGTCGCACCGCCGCACCGCCACTGCCTAAAACTACAAACGAGGCTGCCGTTACTCATTTGCAAAGCCTCGACCAGCAGCTGAGCCAAATTGAAGATGAGGTGGCTCGCCAGGCGCTGGTGGAACGGGCTAAAACCGTTACCCATGCCTTTGAACAACAGCGGCTGCATCTGGTGATTGTCGGTAGCGGCTCGGTGGGAAAAACGTCATTGGCCAATGCCCTGATGGGGGAAATGGCTGGCGAAACCGCCGTCACCAAAGGAACAACAACGGAACAACAGGACTATCGGGTGGCAATTCCTGCCATTGATGGGGAAATCATTCTGAGTGATAGTCCCGGATTGCTGGATGTGGGGGCAGCCGACCAGATCAGTCGAGAGCTAGCTACCCAGGCGGATTTATTGCTGTATGTGGTTGATAATGACCTGCACCGAGCCCAGTATGAGATTTTGATGCAGCTACTGGCGGTGGGGAAACGCACCCTGGTGGTGTTGAACAAAACTGACCTGTATGCCGATGATGAGGTGCAGATGCTGCTTGAACGATTGGGGCAGCGGGTGGGGCAGCTGGATAGTCGGGATGTGGTTGCGATCTCAGCCCACCCTAACGATGCCCCCAATCCTTACATCCAACCCCTCATCGACCGCATCATCGCCATCTTGCGAGCCGAAGGTCGCGACCTGATCGCCAACAATATTTTGTTACAATCCCAGCGGCTGAGCCTCGAAGCCCGACAGCTGATCGCCCAGCAGCGACAGCAGCGGGCCGATACCATCATTGACCGCTACCAGTGGATTGGAGCCGGGGTACTGGCGGCCACGCCGCTACCGGTGGTAGATATGCTGGCAACAGCCGCCATCAACACCCAAATGGTGGTAGAGCTGGGCCAGGTTTACGGCATCGCCGTTAGCATTGAAGATGCCCGCACCCTGGCGATTTCCCTAGCCAAAACCATGGGTAGTTTGGGGCTGGTCAAAGGAGCCCTCAAGCTGTTGACCGTGGGGTTACAGGCTAATTTGGCCACGGCTGTTGCCGGAAAACTTTTGCAGGGGGTGAGCGCGGCCTACCTCACCCGAATTGCAGGCAAGAGCTTTGTGGACTATTTTGAAAATCAGCAAGACTGGGGCGACGGTGGAATGCAGGCGGTGGTGGAAAAACACTATCAGCTCAATCGTCGCGATCAGATCGTCCAGCAGTTTATCCAACGGGCCTTAGTCTCTGTGGGCCGTTAAATTGACCTCAAAACATAGCCTTCAAAGAGAAAATCATACCGAGGATCAGCAACGCAAAAAAATTATCAAGACAGTGGGCGTTTCACAGACCACGGAAGTACGATCTATCTAGCCCGTGTCCTTTGGTCCAACTCCCCTAAAACCGACGATGACTGCTAACCCCGATCGACTCGTTGTTAAGTCAACCACCGCTAAGCGCACCCCCACATTTCTCATTATTGGTGTGCAAAAAGCCGGTACCACATCGATCTACATGTACCTAAAGCAGCATCCCCAGGTATATATGAGCCCTGTTAAAGAAACAAACTTCTTTGAACGGGATTGGGCGCAGGCACCAGCTGATGTGCAACGCCGCAAAAAGAACGGCATTATCACCTGGGACGACTATCAGCGGCTGTTTGCTGGCGCCAAGGACACCCACCGGGCCATCGGGGAAGCCTCTCCCAACTACATGTTTCACCATCAGTTTGCAGCCGAGCAAATTCAAACCCGTCTGCCCGATACTAAGCTGATCGCTATCCTCCGCAATCCGATACAGCGGGCATTTTCTGATTATTTGATGCACATGCGTGACGCTGTTGGAAAACAGACCCCCCTCGCTGAACAGGTGCGCAGCCGGGGCAGCTCATCCCATGTGTTGCTCAAGGGAAAATACTATGAATCGCTAAAGCACTTTATGGATGTGTTTGGCCGTAGCCGTGTTGATGTCTTTTTCTATGATGATCTGCAAAAAGACGCCCAACGCTTTATGGGGAAAATGTATCAGTCTATTGGTGTCGATGCCGATTTTGTCGCCAATACCGCTAAAAAGGCCCAGACTGCCAAGGTGCCCAAAAATCAAACGGTGAATCGATTGTTGAAAACCCAAAATCCTATCCGCACCGTGGCCACTGGCGTGATGAAAGTTGTGCCAGCACAGCTTAGACACCAGCTCCGGGACCGACTCATTAACTTAAATTCACAAGGTAAGGACCAGGCAAAAATCACCGAGGAAGATACTATCCTGCTGCAACAGTACTACCGTGAGGATATTCTGCAGCTACAGGATCTGCTCCAACGCGATCTGTCGGCTTGGTTAGCTAGCTAGCCGTCCCATTAAAGCGTCCTATCTAAAAATCCCATCAAAAGAGTCCCATCAAAGAGATCGCCTTAGCAGCAGTATGCCCCAACCCCTGGGTCAGGCTGCTAATGGGGGCTGGCACCATTTCGCCGCGAAAATCGAGCAGCTGTACCAATAGCAAGTAAGCGACAGCCAGCAGCAGGGAAATTGCCCCGGTGACAATCGCAACAATTATTGAACGATCCATATTAAAAGAGGTAGTCTAACGTTTTGATGTAATGGGGTAAGGCAGTTGACGTTTACTATATGCTCTAAGGCATTTCGAGAAGACGCTTTTTGAGTAACCCTTCCCGATTATACCGACTAGACCAGACTGGCCAGACTAACTGATTTTGTGAGTTCATGGATACTGTTTTTAACCCGGGTGCTAATCCCAGCGCAATCGTACATCGCCCAGTCATTGTTAAAACCCAGGATCTCAGCAAGACCTATCGCACTGGCTTCTGGCTTAATCAACAGGTGGCCTCGCTCCAGAGCTGTTCGCTAGAAGTGTACAAGGGTGAAACCTTTGGCCTATTAGGTCCCAATGGTGCCGGCAAAACCACGCTGCTCAAGCTGCTGTTGGGGATTATTCGGCCCTCGTCGGGCACGGCCCAACTGCTCAACCAGCCCGCTGGCGATCAGACCATCAAACAGCAGATTGGCTATCTGCCAGAAAATCCTTACTTTTATGACTATCTGACTGGCTGGGAATTTCTGACTTATTCGGCGGGTCTGTTTAATATTCCGGCCTCTATATATAAGGAGAGGATTCCTGCCCTGTTGGATATGGTGGGTCTATCTCGGCAGGCGGCGATTAAAAAACAGCTGCGACAGTATTCCAAGGGGATGCTACAGCGTATCGGCATGGCCCAGGCGCTTATCAACGACCCGGAAATCATTTTTTTGGATGAACCCATGTCGGGCTTAGACCCCACCGGTCGCTACCAGGTACGCGAAGTGATTCTGTCGCTCAAGGACCAGGGTAAGACGATCTTTTTTAATAGCCATATTTTGTCTGATGTGGAGCTGATTTGCGATCGCATCGCCCTCCTCGACCAGGGCACATTAATTGCCCAAGGTAGTCTGCACGATCTGCTCGGTGCCCCCGACGCCTACTTTGTCAAAGGCCAGGGTGGCAGTCTGGACGTCCTCAAAAAATGGCTCCACAACCTTACCTTTGAAGGGGGCTACTGGCAGGGCTATCTGGGCGGTAATCCCCATGACTTTATGGCCAGCTTGCGCCTTATGAATGGCAAACTGATTACCCTAGACCTCAGTCGACTTTCCCTCGAAGAGTATTTTATTCAGCAGATCCATCAGCGGCGGTCAGACCAACCCTAAAATCAACCTTGGCGTTGCTGCTCCTCGGTATGGCTTTATCTGCGAGATACTACTGGCCTATGGAGCATATCTCACCGCTCCGTTCATCCTCTAAATCAGCAACGGCTCAAACTTTCCTTAAAAGCAAAGGGCAATTAAATCAAAATAGCCCTAAAGTATAAGACTCCCCCATTTAGCGTCTGCCATGGCCGAGGTCTTCACCACCGCGTTTATCGACCGCTCCCACTGGGGACGGATTCAAGTCACCGGCGCCGATAGACTCCGCTATCTCCACAACCAAAGCAACAATGCCTTCGAGCAGATCGCCGCCGGTCACGGCTGTGACACAGTGCTTGTCAGCTCCACGGCCCGTACCCTAGATTTGGCCAGTGCCTATGTCGGTGATGAGAGCGTTTTGCTCATGGTCTCACCTGGCATGGCAACAGAGCTCATCAACTGGATGGACCGCTATATCTTCTTTGCCGATAAGGTCACCCTCAGCGATCAAACCGACACCACCTTTGCAATTACACTGTTGGGCCCCGACGCCGATCGGGTCCTGACCCAGCTAGGAATTCCCCTGCCCGATCCGGCCGCCGGTAGCCACCTTCAAACTAATCTGCCCTTCGAGCCGGAAATCGCCATTACTATCGTCAGAGGAACCGGGTTAACCCTGCCCGGCTATACCCTGATCGGCCCTAAAGACCATGAAACAGCGCTAAAGCAATGGTTAGTTGAGCATGACGTGGCCGGCCTGACATCCCAACAGTGGGAAGTTTTACGCATCCGACAGGGTCGTCCCATGCCTGGACAAGAGCTAACTGATAAGGACAACCCCCTAGAAGCCGGACTCTGGCAAGCCGTATCCTTTGAGAAGGGCTGTTATATCGGCCAAGAGACCATTGCTCGGCTCAACACCTATAAGGGGGTTAAAAAACAACTTTGGGGATTCAAACTAGAGCAGTTGGTACCCGCCCCCAGTCCCCTCACCCTCAATGGCACCCAGGTGGGAGCCCTCACTAGCGTGGCCGCTGACAGTGACGGCATCTGGGGACTGGGGTACCTGCGTACTAAAGCCGGGGGCGCAGGGCTAACCCTAACCGTAGAAAACACCACCGCCTATGCGATTGAGCTACCGTTTGTATCCCGAGGTTATTTGGATAACAACAGTGATTCGCCCGAACCCTCCACGAACATCAATGGGTAACAATGTTATTTTTTAATATTTTCTCAGATTTTAAGTTCCTTAGTCGAACCTCTAATGGCTACAATAAGGGCGGCGCGATTTTTACTATAGATTTCTAAATCTTTTCAGGTAGAAGGCTTGTTCTGACTTGGGTACTCTGAAAGTGCATTGAGTAACCTGCGTCAGGGCAGTCACAGCAAGTGCTCACATTGTGTGGGTAGGCGTTGGCGCGTTCAGATTTCAAAAAACGTTATTTCAATAGCTGCCCCTCCTCTGTGGGAGGGACAGTCGTTTCATATCAATGCGACAAATAACAACCCTAATTTAGAGGCTTAAGTCATGGCAGCATCCTGGAGATTACCACTTGATCGAGCGGTCCGTTACGCCGTTAGTGATGCGTTAGCATCGGTCAAGTCCCATGTGTACGATTTAGAGTACACCCAGCGTCGGTCCTCCCAAGAAGTAACGACCTGGAACAACTATCTCGCTGAGCTCAGAGCACTGCATCAGCTACTGCTCAATCTACCCAGTCTAGAAAAGGCGCAGTGGTTAACTGACGACCAGTCGATTAATGCCCCTACCTTTACACCGTTTGTCCACAGCATCAACGATGCCAGAACAAATGTAAGACGGGTTCACAACTGGTTACTCTCCCTATCCGAGTCGACAACAGACAGTACATTAGAACTCTCCAACGATTCTGATGTGATGGGGCAGACGCACTACACTCATCAAGTTAATCAGGCCCTGATCCAGCTGCAAACCTTGCCTTCCCCCGGTAGTAAAGCTTGGCAAATCAGATATCAGCCGTCTGAAACGTCATCACCCTCTAGAACAACTCAACAGCCCTTAGCAGCTGTAGCCTAGGCACGGTCTCTTACCTGGGTTGTTTGTTTGGCGTAAGCTCTCATACTATATGCTGATTTTTTACGAAGGGAGTTGCCTTTTATGGCAGCTCCCTTTTGCATATGCCCCCACGGGACTCCCCTAACCCTTTCGGGCATCCTACTGGATACACAGATATCGCGCCCATCGTTCAGACTACGTAATGCTTTAGGTGGCAGCAACCATGGGCATTAGTCATAAAAACCATGGGCTTCTCCAGTGATGACAATGCAAGGGTGGCAACACAGGGTCAATAGATGGCGGCGGTGGCTGAAATGGGGGGTGTGTTCCATGGCCGCATGTCTTCTGGTGTTGGCAACACCTGGTTTTGCAATCCAGCCGCCCGCCCAGACAGCTCCAAATACGCTCTTGGTCCAGGGGCAGCAGGCTTACGAGGCTGGCCGGCTACAGCAGGCAAAGCAACAGTGGCAGCAGGCGGCCCATGGGTATGGGCAACGTCACCAGCCTGTGAAAGCGGCTTTGAGTCTGAGCTATCTAGCACTGTCTTATCAAGAATTGGGCCAGTGGCAACAGGCCGAGCAAACTATCCAACAGAGTCTGACACTATTAGAAGACAATGGGGCTCCGAACTCGGTGCTTGCCCGCGTGCTAAATACCCATGGCAGTATTCAACTGGCCCTGGGCCAACCGGCAGCCGCATTAGCAACTTGGCAAGACGCAACTGCTCACTATGAAGCATTAGACGATCCGGTTGGTAAGCTAGGCAGCCAGTTAAATCAGGCCCAGGCAATGCAGACCCTGGGGTTTTATCGTCGGGCCCACACTCTGCTAGAGCAGCTAACCAACGCCGTAGACGATCAGTCTGATTTAGGGCTTAAAGCAACGACATTGCGGAGTTTAGGCAGCTTGCTCCAGATAACGGGCCACCTTGAGCAGTCCCAAGCGTTGTTAGAACAGAGCTTGGCCATTACTGAGACCCTAGAACAGCCAGCTGAAACTGCGAAAACTCTCTTTACCCTGGCCAACACGTTGAGGTCTGGTAATCAACCAGACCGGGCCCTAGGACTTTATGACCAGTTAATTGGGTTAGCGATCAGTCCTACGGATCGTCTTAACGCCCAGCTCAATCGGTTGAGTTTGCTGGTGGAACTACAGCATTGGGACAGGGTAAAACCGCTATTGGCGGACTTGAGTCAGCAGTTGCCACGGTTACAAGCCAGTCGCTCCGCCATCTACAGCCGGGTGAACTTTACTGAAAGTGCCCTGATGTTTAATCAGAACGCTCCCCCTGGGGCATCTCCGGTCTCTATACATGACTTGGCAGCTCTGTTGGCCCAAGGCGCACAACAGGCAAAAGACCTACAGGACCCCCGCGCTGAGTCTTTGGCGTTAGGCCAACTGGGCCAGCTGTATGTCACCACACAACAGTGGCAACAGGCGCGTGCGGTGACACAATACGCTATTCGACTGGCCAACCGTGGCCATGCTGAGGATATTGGCTATCGCTGGCAGTGGCAGTTGGGCAAAATCTATCAGCGGCAAGACCAAAAGAGACGTGCGATCGCAACCTACACCCAAGCCATCAAAACCCTCTCCTCAGTCCGCGCCGACCTATTAGCCACCAGCTCCGAACTCCAGTTCAGTATCCGAGAAAAAGTCGAGCCCCTCTATCGAGACTTAGTCAGTCTGCTGTTAGAACCAGAGACCGCAGACCCAAAAGCCCTACAGCAATCGCTGCATCTGATCGAAGATCTACAGCTAGTTGAATTAGAAAACTATTTTCGGTCCGCCTGCATCGATACCCAATCCAAGCAGATTGACCAAATTGATCCACAGGCCGCCGTTATCTATCCGATTATTCTGTCAGATCGTCTAGAAGTTGTTCTCGCCCTACCCAACCAACCCCTCAGCCACTATCGGACTAAAATACCCAATGCTGACCTAGAAAATACCCTCGATCAATTTTTTGTTGCCTTTAATCCAGTTCTGCCCGAGCGACGACGGTTACAGTTCTCACAACAGCTCTACGACTGGCTGGTCCGTCCAGCAGAAGCTAATTTGGAACAGCACCATATCCAAACCCTCGTCTTTGTCCCCGATGGCAAGCTGCGGAATATTCCTATGGCCGCCCTCCACGATGGTCAACAGTACTTAATTGAGAACTACGGTGTCGCCTTGACCCCTGGCTTAGAACTTATGGGGCCCCATTTTGCTCCAGCCCAACCCCTAGAAGCCCTGATCTTTGGTGTGAGTGAATCCCGCCAGGGATTTTCTCCATTACCAGGGGTAAAAGATGAAGTTGAAACTATTTCAGCTAACCTCAAGCAATCTCAAGTTTATTTGGACCAAGCCTTTACAAAACAGGCCTTCGAAGATCAGGTCAAAGCCACCCCCTATCCAATCTTGCATCTTGCCACCCATGGCCAATTCAGCTCAGATCTGGCCAGTACTTTCTTACTGGCATGGGACCAAACCATTTCCCTCGCTGATTTAGATACGTTACTCAACGATCGGCGCATTCAAGCCAGTCATCCCATTGAACTCATGGTGCTGAGCGCCTGCCAAACCGCCGAAGGAGACGAGCGGGCCACCCTGGGTTTAGCCGGCATGGCCATTAAATCCGGAGCGCGCAGCACCTTGGCCCCCCTGTGGTCAGTCAACGATGAATCCACGGTCAAACTCATCAACCATTTTTACAATGCGTTGGGGGAAACCAGTACATCGACAACAAAGGCAGAAGCCCTGCGCCAGGCGCAACTCTCCCTGCTCAACACCCCCAACTATTCCCACCCATTTTATTGGGCACCCTTTGTACTCATTGGCAATTGGCTAGCCTAGAAAATCATCCGTAAAATCACGCATTTGCAGCCAGCAGCCTTCATCCATCAGCACAAAGTCTTCATAGGGGTTTAGGTAATAGCACGCAAATAAAAGCATATTTGCTCTGTTAGCTTGGTAAAAACAACTACATCGGAAGCTTATCGCCCGAGCGTACAGGCTATTTTTGCTCGATGAACATAATTGGAATTATGGTGCGACACTACTTAGCAATCGGCCTATTGCTAATCATGGCCCTAGGCCCATTGGGGGCTAGTTCGGCAATGGCTGACGTCACAGACAACACAAGAGAGAGTTCTCCCCTGCTACCGGACTGGTCGTTTTGGCCCACCGATGACGACAAAGCACCCAACCGAACGGTCAGTGGGGCCTCACGCGGCAGTTGCTCTAGCGAGCAGGTGACGCCCCTACTGCCTGGATCGCAATATGGCCTAACCACCCAGACCCACCCTGAAATATTATTTGCCACATCGGTGGAGACACCCCGTCAAGGGCTGTTCGTCATCCAAAGCACCCAGTCTGATAGCTACTACTACGAAACCTATATTGAGCTGCCAGCCACCCCTGGAATTATCAGTATCGCCCTACCCAGTGATGCCCCAGCACTAGCGACCAATGACCTTTACCAGTGGTCATTAATTTTAATGTGTAACGACCGTTTGAGACCCGATAGTCCGGCCCTGCAAGGATGGATCCAGACACAGCCAGCAGCTAGCAACACCAACGTCTCCCTGGAACAGGCCATCGAATATCGAGAAGCCCATGTGTGGTACGACATGGTCTCATTACTGGCAGACTTACGGGCACAACACCCTAACAACCCAGAGATTCGCCAGGCCTGGCAAAGACTTTTAGACGGTATCGATCTAACAACCATGGCAGATACCCCCATTATTGAATAACTGTCCTTTTCAGGACGGGCACCCTAGGAGAGACGCTCTGGCATCAACAAAGATCGGACTATGCTGCAATTGGGACGGCAAATTCGTCAACTGGGGGGAATATTAGCCGTTTCATCTGGCATTTCAGCCCTAATCATGGCCATGGGAGCCACGGGACTGTGGCAACCCCTTGAATGGTTTGCGTTTGATCGGTGGTTGCGGTTGCACGCCAACGACAATGTTGTTGATAACAGGTTCTTAATTGTCACCATCGATGAGAACGATCTGCAAGAACTAGAAGAATGGCCTATTTCTGATAGCAGCATGGCTAAGGTACTGCAACAGCTACAGATTTATCAGCCCCGCGCCATTGGCATCGACATTTATCGAGATCTGCTAGTTGGGAACGGACGCACGGAACTTAAAACCGCTCTTCAAACTATTCCCAACGTGGTTGGGGTGGAAAAAGTAATTGGCGAACAACCTGTTCCGCCAGCCTCTGAACTGGATCCACAAGAGCAGGTGGGAATTTCAGATCTAGTGGCCGATAACGATGGCCGTATCAGACGAGGATTGTTGGCTATCCCGTGTGAGAGAACGGTAAAATCCTGCAACGACAGCGAGCGTCACCAGATTAAATATGGATTGGCCACTAAGTTAGCCTTAATTTATTTAGAACAAGACAACATTTATCCCCGTGTCTTAGACAAAGACCGGCTACAGCTAGGGGAAGCTATATTTAGACGATTTTCTGCCAACGATGGTGGCTATGCCAATGCTGATGGAGCTGGCACACAAATTCTCATTAACTACCCAGCGGGCCAAACATTTTTTGACACCGTAACCATCTCCCAGGTTCTCAATGGAGAGGTAGCGGCAAATCAGATTCAGGATAGGATTATTTTAATCGGGGCAACAGCCGTCAGCCTTAATGACTTACTCCATACGCCCATGAGCTTGGAGGAACGGCTACCGGGGGTGTATATCCATGCCCATATTGCCAGTCAGCTAATTGGCAGTGCCCTCGATGGGCGCACTGTTTTACAGGGTGCCTCTCCATGGATTAAACATCTATGGATTTTACTCTCCACCAATCTGACCATGGCCTTAGTCTATGGAGCGATCTATCACGGGGGTGTCTATCGACAAAAGAACCTATCGTCCCTGGTGGTGGCTATGCCATGTGTCTGGTTTGGAGTCGTTGGCATCGTGTATGGCTTCTTCCAGGTGGGGTTGTGGTTACCGGTGGCAGCACCGATAATCTCCATATCTATGTCATCGGTTCTACTGCTGCTGCGCCAAAACCAACAGCTACATGGATTAGCATCCCTAGACGGTCTGACTCGCATCGCCAATCGGCGTTCCTTTGATCAGTATCTGCAACGGTGTATCCACCATCAAGAGAAACTGGCGTTGGTGATATGCGATGTGGATTATTTCAAACGTTATAACGATACCTATGGTCATCAGGAAGGGGATACCTGTTTGATATCGGTGGCAAAAACCCTCCAACAGAGCGTACGTCGCAGTGATTTTGTCGCTCGTTATGGGGGAGAAGAATTTGTCATTGTGTTACCCAATACAGAAATCTCCGTGGCCCATGAGATTTTACAAGGAATTCAAGCAAAGCTGGCCAGTCTGGAAATTGTTCATCAGGCCTCTGACGTTAGTGATTATGTGACCCTGAGTTTTGGCATGATTGCCCTAGACAGTCTGAGGGACGTTACCCCCAAGGTTTTAATTGAGCAAGCCGATAAAGCCCTGTATCGAGCTAAGCACCAAGGTCGCAATCGAATTTCCTCTTTATAAGCTGATATTCCACCAGAAATTAACGACTGCTATGATGTATCCCACTATTGTGTAATCTACTGTGCATCTACCCCATTCCTAGCCCGTTGTCCCCCTGCCCTGGATCCCTAAACGTTGTCTTCTCGTCCCCCTGCTAATTCTCTTA
>CALBPH010000181.1 GCA_937899365.1 uncultured Leptolyngbya sp. | reverse complement strand
CCCCCCGCCCCCCTCCCCCCCCCGCCCCACCCCCTCCTCGCGCCCCCACCCCCCCCGTCTTTGGGGGGCCACCCTCCCCCCCCTCTGGGGGTGGGGGTGCTGACCTCTTTCACCAGGTTTAGCCCTTCCATGCTAGGCATTAGTTCTAGCTGCCCCAGCAGCTGCTGGGGGTCCAGGATTTCGCTGGAAATGGCTCCGTTCATGGCCCCGGCGGTGCGCAGTTTACGGGTGAGCTCGCGGGTGTCAATGCCGTAGATACCTGGAATATTGTGCTGTTTAAGATAGTCAGGTAAGGACGTGGTGGAACGCCGGTTGCTAGGGTGCTCACAGATATTTTTTGCGATCGCACCATTCACCTGGGGAGCAGCGGATTCCTCATCTTCCTGATTAACCCCGGTATTGCCTAGCTCAGGGTAAGTAAAGGCGACAATCTGGCCTCGGTAGCTAGGGTCGGTCAAAACTTCTTGATACCCCGTCATCCCAGTATTAAAAACAATTTCACCCACCATCGTCCCCGTGGCCCCAAAGGACCAGCCACGGAACGTTGACCCGTCGGCTAAGACCAGCAGTGCTGGTTGGGAGGTAGTGGAAAAAATAGACATGGGTTACAACAGGAAAACGGAGAAAAACATTAGGTATCCCTACGGATAAGTTAGAGGGATCGGTACCATCCTAGAGGCCATGGGGCACATTTGAACAATGCTTGGGAAAAAACAAATCAGAATTATTCAATTTTTGTGTCTAGGTACCCTTGCCGCCTGTCAGTTTGGACCGGTTCAAACCAAGAGTCCAGAAGGATCTGAGGACTTAGTCTCGGTACCGACCGAAATTGCACCCTCCATCGTCTCCAAAGCCGCTGCTTCTGATGTAAATACTTCTCAAGCCAGCCAGTCAGCGCCCCCTTCAACGGCCTATCAAGACGCCATTAATCTGGCCTCCGGGGCAGTGACCCTGGGTCAGCAAGCCAAATCGCCCGACGATTGGGATTTGATTGTGGGTCGCTGGGAGCAGGCGATTGAAAAATTAAAAGCGGTCCCGGCGGATCATCAGCATTACTCAACGGCCCAGGCCAAAATCAAAGACTACGAACGCAATTTGGCCCAAGCCCAACAGCGATTGACGGCGCAACCCACCGTCGAGACGCCCTTAGCTCGTCCAGCCTCCACGCCTGCACCTATTCCTGCGGGGTCTACGACGGCAACGGCGACCAACACCGCCAAGGCATCTGTGCCAATCATTGAGCGTCGCGGCGGTACCCCGGTGATTGAAGTAACCGTCAACGGCAGACGCTATCCGATGATTCTAGATACGGGAGCCAGCCACACCCATATCACCCGCGCCATGGCCAATCAGCTGGGGGTTCAGGTGGTGGGTCAGGCGTCAGTGGCCACCGCCAGCGACCGTCAGGCTGTGGTGGATGTGGGCTATGTTGACTCTATTCGCGTGGGCAATATTACCCAAACCAATCTGCCCGTTAGCATTGGCGATGCGGTCCCCATTGGTCTTTTGGGCAATGATGTCTATAAAAACTTTGATGTGATTTTGCAGGTGAGCTCGGTGGAGTTTCGCCCCCGTTAGTCGGTTTGCGGCCGATGTAACCGATGCTATCCACAGGGGTTTTCTAGAGTCCGTGGTTTAGGCTCTATGATGTATGGCAACCCTCTTAAAGCCTGAGGTGTTTATCCGCAGCGTTTCCCCAACGCGTCTAGGGGCCGACCCAGGAAACTGATGCTGATAACAACTGATGACAGGCACCCTGGCTCAAAGAGTTTTAACCTGAGAATCCTTAAGCTACGCCGATGATGGGCATTAACCGCCTGGAACGTCAGTTATTGTGGTAGCTGCCCAACCGTAATTTCTCTCAACGCGCTGGCATGTCTGAGCTTCGCATTGTTTCCCTAATTCCCAGCGCCACTGAAATAGTCATCCAACTCGGGTTTGGTGAGTCATTGGTGGGGCGCTCCCACTCCTGTGACTTTCCCCCTGAAGTGCAAACATTACCGGTGTGTACATCGCCTAGCTTTGATCCCCAGGGTAAAAGCAAGGAAATTCATGACCGGGTAACCGAGCTGCTGTATCGAGGACTCAGCGGTTATGAGGTTGATGTGGAGATGTTGCAGGAGCTGCGACCCACCCACATCTTGACCCAGGATCAGTGTGAGGTGTGTGCGGCTAGTCTGGCGGATGTGCAAAAAGCGGTGGCCCAAATCATTGAGCCCCAGCCCGTGGTGATTTCCCTCAGACCCCAGGTGCTGGCCGACCTATGGGACGATTTGTTTAAGGTATCAGTGGCGCTGGACCCAGTTAATGGAGATGCGATCGCAGAGCTTACCATTGCCCAACTCCAGGGCAGACTCCAGGACTGTTTGCAAAAAGTACCCGCAAAACTGCCCCAGCCCACGGTCGCCTGTTTGGAATGGACCGATCCCCTCATGGGGGCGGGTAACTGGGTGCCTGAGCTAGTCTCCATGGCCGGCGGCCATCCTCTGTTTGGCCATGTGGGTCGCCATTCCCCCTGGATTGGCTGGGAAGACATCACAGCCGCCGACCCGGATCTGCTGGTCGTGATGCCCTGTGGCTATGACCTGGAACAGGGACGTCAATCGATTGACCAGCTGGTTCAGCTACCGCCGTGGCAAAGTCTCAAAGCGGTTCAAGACTGTCGCATTTTTGTGGTGGATGGCAACCAATATTTCAATCGCCCCGGTCCTCGGTTAGTTGATTCTTTGGAGATACTGGCCGAGATTTTACACCCGGATGAGTGTGAGTTTGGCTACGCCATGAAGGCGTGGAAAATTTATTAGTTAAGGGTATTTGGAGTCCAAAATAAGCCCAAGATGCGTAGGGGCGTTGCATGCAACGCCCCTACGCAAAATGTCGGTATCCCTGAGTGTGGCTTAGCCAGACATCAGGGGCTTGGGGGACATCATCGACTAGACGAATCCCTGGCTCTAATGTAGTTTGACCAACGACCCGACTGCCCGGCAGCCGTTTTATAAAATCTCTGGCCATATCCGATGGCAGACTGAGAACCAGTTCAAAATCTTCGCCGCCGTAGAGGCTCCAGTTTTGGGCAGTAGCTGAGCCCACCCTGTTGCCTAGCCCTGAGGGGAGCGGCAGTTGGGAGCTGAAGAGGGTGGCGCCAACCTGGCTTTGGGTACAGATTTGGACAATGGCATCGGCGAGACCGTCGCTGGTATCCATAGCGGCGATGGTTGCTGTTCCTTCGGGACTGAGCTGACGCAGGATTGAGATCGCATCAAACCGGGGAACGGGACGTTGGTGGGCTTGAATCCAGCTTTGGTCATCGGGGCCGTTATGGGGGTCTAGCTCAGGGGCGAGTTCCCCTAAGAGCAACGCCAGGCCGGCACGGGAGGCCCCATGGGCTCCGGTTGTCACCAGGGTCTGTCCGGGCTGGGCCCGATTACGATAAAGGGCTTGATGGGGCTGAACAGAGCCTAGGGCCGTAATGGCCAGACTGCGGTGCTCTCCTCGGCAGAGATCGCCACCGATGATGGCCCCGCCGTGGTGCTGTAAGCAGTCGGTGATGCCCTGGTATAGCTCCCCTAGCCAAGGCCAGGGGGTATCGGCAGGCAGGGTGAGGCCGATGGTCAGCCCCATGGGCGTTGCCCCCATGGCGGCCAGGTCCGATAGATTGACGGCGGCGGCTCGCCAGCCCAGGGCATTGGGGGGGAGGGTGCGATCGCAAAAATGCACCCCATCCACCAGCACATCGGTGGTCACCACCAGCCGCTCACCAGCCGGTAAAGACTGGATTGCACCATCATCACCGACGACTGAGTCACAAAATTGGTGCAACCGTCGAAGGACCTCATGTTCCCCGAGGTCAGCCACCGTTGGTTTGGCGGTCGGCTCAGCAGTTGGCCCACCGGTCGGCCCAGCAGGGGTCGAACCAAAGCTGGCACCCGCAGTGGAGCCATGGGGGAGCCGACTGTCGATCCCGCCTTGGGGGCCACAAAGTTATCTATCAACGGTGTAGCCAAATACCGAGTAGCGGCCATCCAGCAGATTTAATCCCGCTGGAGTGAGTTCCGGCTCAAATAAGAAGAAAAAGAATTGGGACGAGCCACCGTCCGGCTCAGATTCGGGACGTGCCATGGCTAAGGCACCAAACGAGTTGAACGGGAGCACCGGCTTTTCTAGAAAACGTCCCAGGTCTTCCAAGGTGGCTCCATAGGTGGGAACGTCATCGCCCTCCACTAAAATCTCCAGAGGAATCGCCCGATACTTTTTAGTCTTTGGGTCAATAAACCCGGCCTCCGGACCATCCGGATCGCCAGTCTGCAGCACATAATTTTCCTCAGCCCGGTCAAAGGTCATACCGTCATAAAACCCCCGTTCCACCAGGTCAACAAAATTACCTGCGGTAACCGGGGCGCTATACCCATCAACCACAACGGTTACAGGACCTTCGTTGGTTTTAAATTCAATGGTGGCCCGTCCCTTTAGCTGGGGCAGGTAGTCATACTCTGCGGGCACCTCATAGGGAAAGCCTTTGACCATGAGGTACTCCAGATCGCCAATGACGCCCAGGGTCGCCCGTCGCCCACTCCAAAGAGTTTCCAAATCCTTTGTCTGTGCCGCCGTCTGCATAGCCTCCAGCTGGGTATTAATTTTTCCAAACAGGGGCTCAGCGGTGGCACGACGCTCCTCTGGAATTGCCTCTAAAATGGCCGTACGCTTACGGTTAAGCAGCTTTGCCGACTTATTAATTTCCCGCTTGGCCCGCCCCCACTGCTTTGTCCGCAGGGAGTAGTTCAACCCCTCCAAATTGTCCTGAACGTTGCGAATTTCTGGACTATCGATGGGCAGGGAGTAGCGCAGTAAAGACCTAGGATCCGTGATGGCATCACCCGGAGGCAAATAGGCCACCACCGGCAGAGCTAAGGAAACGGGAGCTGCCTCGGCTGATGGGACCAAGAACCAACCAAAGCTGAGGAGAAAACTAAAACTGATGCCCAAAAGACCTGCAAGAGCGGTCTGGAGACGGTGTTGGAAACGAGCCATAGCTGGAAATGAACGACAACGGCGTGACAAACCTTTACGATCTTGCCACAGTGTGGGTCGTCTCAGATAGTTACGTGCTGCGGTTTTAGACATCTTGTATCAATGACTGCATTAGCCCACCATAAAATTACAACCGTACGGGTAATTGACCGCTGAGCTGTACAATAAGGGCCGAATATTAACCGCTGACTATCAATCTACAGTCTGCCAGCACCATGATTTCTAGCAATGATTTTCGCACCGGCACTAGCATTGAAATTGATGGCTCCGTGTGGCGAGTAGTTGAATTTCTCCACGTAAAACCTGGAAAAGGGGCAGCATTTGTACGTACCAAATTAAAAAACGTCCAATCGGGTAGCGTGGTTGACCGTACGTTTCGCGCTGGTGAAACCCTCCCCCAAGCAATTTTAGAAAAGAGCGTGATGCAGTACACCTACCGCGATGGTGAGCAGTACGTTTTTATGAACATGGAAACCTATGACGAGACCCAGCTATCAGCGCAGCAGATTGGGACTCAGGTGAAATATTTAAAAGAAGAGATGGAGGTTACGGTCCTCCAGTGGAATGACCAGGTGCTAGAGGTTGATTTGCCTAACTCGGTTGTCTTGGAAGTGACTGAGACCGACCCTGGAGTCAAAGGTGATACGGCCACCGGCGGAACAAAACCCGCCATAGTGGAAACGGGAGCCCAGGTGATGGTGCCGTTGTTTATCTCGATCGGTGAAAAGATTAAGATCGACACCCGCAATGATTCCTACCTTGGTAGAGAATAGGTCTGGGTTTATTGGTTGGTTTTGTGTGGTTTTCTCTACTAAAGTAGACTGCTCTAACCAGACCCCATTGGCAGGTGTCACTAATCGTTAATTTGGAGTTGTAGACAGTGGATTTGGATTTTAGTGAGCTTCGTCAGCTAGTTGCAGCGCTTGATCAAACGGATATTGCTGAGCTGACGCTTAAAAATCCTAGTTTTGAGCTCACACTACGTAAGGCTACGGCTCCTAGTCAATCTGTGGTGCTCGCAGCGGACGCCGCTGTGCAGCCCGTAGCCTCTCCTCCGCCTGCATTGGCGGCCACTCCAGCCGTAGCGCCCACCGCAGTGACGGCTGCCCCCGCTGCGCCCCCGGCTGCTGCCGCCGCGTCCGATCTATACGAGATTACCTCACCGATGGTGGGTACCTTTTATCGGTCGCCCGCCCCTGATGAATCCCCGTTTGTAGATACGGGTGATCGAATTAAGACCGGGCAAACCGTGTGCATCATTGAGGCGATGAAGCTGATGAATGAGCTAGAGGCCGAGGTCTCGGGTGAAATTGTAGAAATTTTGGTGCAAAATGCTGAACCGGTTGAATTTGGCCAGCCGCTAATGCGAGTGAAGCAGAGTTAGTGCGTTATGGTAGCGCCTGCATTTGAGATAGGGTTTAGTTCAATCTCAAGGTGAGATTGGGTAATGGTTTGAGCGTTACTGAGCCCCGTAATGATCTTATCTGCAAGATTCTGGCTTACGGAATTTTTAAAAGGTCGGTACATTCCACAAATTAACAACTGCGTAATTTGCTTAAATCATCTAGGCGAATATCCTAAGCTTATTGCTGCTCGTCTAGATTAGTATGATGTAGACTACCTAGAAAGGTGTGCCTTTAGCAGACTTGGGCATTCTTTGTAGGAATGTTCACCTACGGATAGTTAGTTAATGTCGTAGGTCAGTCGCTAAACTAGCCCCAATCAGTCGATTTCTCGTTAAGTTTTAACAAGGAGGTGTCCCCCTAGGTAGGAATATGCCAGATGTCCAGCTCTCAAACCGCTTGCTTAGGTAGATTTGACAGTCGTTGTTAAACAAGCAGGTGGCCTGTGTACGGCATTGTGTATTGACCAAAAGGAGAGAAGCATGCAAAATACCCCCCGACCAGTCATCCAGCGTGAATCAGAGTCTATCGCCTGCAGAGCTCCCAGACAAACACGGCTCTACAAACGCTTAGAAGAAGCTCTCCACACCGGTAGCGAAGTATGGTTTCGAATGCCAGGAACACGATTAGTAGGCATTCCCATTTATTTGGATGGCGACTACGTAGAAGTGGTAGATGTAGACGTCGCTGAGGGCTATGAGGATGATGAACTGCCGGATGATCCCTATCAGCGAACAGTGTGGCTGATTCGACTCGCCGAGATCAGTGCTATTTCCTACGCCACGGACCGCTGGTCAAAGGATCGATTTGAGCGCTTGCTGGAGAGCGATTCTGACAGTAGTCCTAGAAGTTCCTAAAAGCGCTGGCATAGCTTTTTTTTAACTCTGAGCTTTGGGTGATCAGACTTGTTACCTAAAGCTCAGAGTTTAGATTTTATATACCTTTAAGAATTCGCCACAGGTTGTTGTTTTGACTTGTTGCTCAGGCTGATGGCGAGACAGATGTAGCCTGTTTGCCTGGGTTCATCGAGCGGTTGAGGGTGCGGAAATACCGGCTGCCGATAACTAGCCAAAATAAGGCGTAGGCTAGCAGCTGAACCAGGTAGATGCGATCTCGATATCCTAGCAGTACTTTTAGCACCACCCCTGGAAATTGTTTGTCGGGCAGGCTTTGGCTCGTATCCCAGACGAGGGGGCCCAACACGCAGGACTGCTCAAACCCAAGGCATAGGTCTAGGGGTAAGCTACTGAGCTGGCTGAGGGCGGCAAAGATAATGTCAACGTTGCGGCAAAGCGAAACCACCAGACCAGCAATAATGAGCAGGAGCAGCACCCCCATAACCTGAAAAAACAGCCCCAGGTTAATGCGAATGCCCCATCTAAACAATCCAAAGCCAATGAGCGTGGCTCCGAATAAGCCTATGGCCACACCTAACAGGCTGCTGCCCAATGTTTGTGGCTGAGTAAATAAAAACAGAACGGTTTCAAAGCCTTCCCTGAGAACAGCGATACACACCAGGCTAAAGAGACTGAGCCCAGCAGCCTCATTGGCCAGGGCGCTGCTGACCGTTTGATTGATCTCGGTCTTTAAAGACTTGGCCTGACGCGTCATCCACAGCAGCATCCAGCTCAGCATGATGACGGCAATACTGCCAAAGAGAATGCCCAGTATCGGTTTGAGCAGCCCCTGGGCATTGGGCATAACATATTGCAGCTGCTGTAGCCCTAGACCCAAAAATGAACCAATCAGAATGCTGCCTACTAGGCCCGCAGCCACCCCTCCAAAAACCCACTGATTGAGGTGCGGTTTCTCGGCTTTACTGAGACAGGCCAGCACAATCCCCACGACCAGCGCTGCTTCTACGCCTTCACGCAGGGTGACAATGGCAGTCGGTACGGCGAGGGCAATATCCATAGGTCAAAAATACTTATGTATTCCATTATGCCGTGCCATGGACGCCTTATCCCTGGATTTGCCGTTGCTGATTTAGAGGATGAACCGATTAACGAGATATGCCATGGGACAGTATCTTGCAGATAAAATCATACCGAGGATTAGCAATGCCCTGGATTCTAGGCTAAACCGATTTCCTGGAGCCGCTGTTGTAGATATTGTTGGGCTGTTTGGGCCGGGAACTTTGGCCGGCCACCCGTGCGCTTTACACAATTGGGCAGCGGTGTGAGATCAAAGTCGGGGCGCGGGTGCATAAAAAACGGCAGGGAAAATCGGCGAGTATTATGGATATCGGCATTGACAACGCGGTGGGTGGTGCTTCTAAAAACACCGTTACTAAGGGCCTGGAGCATGTCCCCAGTAGCGACGATGATTTGACCGGGTAAAGCTTCGATGGCTAGCCAGCTGCCGTCCGTTTGCAGTAGCTCCAGGCCAGGACCTGTGGCTTCGCACAGCAAGGTGATTAGGTTGATGTCTTCGTGGGGGGCGGCCCTGAGCCCGCTGGTGGGGACGGCCTCTAGCAGGGGAGGATAGTGCAGCACCCGCAGAATGCTTTTACCCTGGGTTGCTTCCTGGTCAAAGAAACTCTCTGGCAGGTCAAGATAGAGGGCGCAGGCTTTGAGTAGCGTTGCGCCATGGACGGTTGAAACTGGGGGACTTCCTGGGGCCAGGGATTGGCAAATTCTTCTTCTCGGCCTACGTGCCAAAACTCTTTTAGGTCAGGGGCATTGCTGTCCTTTGCATGTTCTTGGCCAAAGCGGGTAAACCCGCGCTGTCGATGGATCTCGGGGTGTTCGTACTTCTGTTTGGTCGTGTCTGGCAACGTGAAAAAGTCAGCAGCGGCCCCATAGGCTGACTGGATTAGCTGAGCGTCAATGCTGTGGTGTTCTAGGGCGAAGAAGCCGACTGTTTCTAGGGCCTGGCCCAGGGTATTGACGAATTCTTGCCGTTGGGTGGATGAGCCTTGGCGAAAGGTTTGCAGACTGAGGATGGGGAGGCTGTTGTTAGGCATAAGAAAGGAGGAAAGTGTCAGGGCTGGCCCAGGGGGAGACGTTTTGGGTTTTGATTTGCTAAGAGTTGGGCGGGGTATGGGGAAAGGCAGTTTGGCTGATGAAATCTAATGTGGGGAACTATACCCTGGTCAGTAGTTGTGTGCCAGTTGTGTGCCAATAGGGTTGAAAGACGAGCTATGAAAAAGTTATTACACCTGTCTGGTTTATTGGGCGTAGGTCTGTCGGGGGCTTGTTGGTTGGGGACAGCTTCATCAGCGAGTGCTCAAACTGCCCTGCGGATCAATTACGATACGTCATCATTTGAAAATGTAGAGCTGTCGGCGGGGAATGTGGGTGTGCGCGTGAGCTATACCCATTATCAGGAAGTCGAGGAACCCGATGATAATAATTTGAGCTATCAGCTGATTTACCAGGATGAAGCGCAAACTGTGCTAGAAACGTTTGCTTGGACATTTGCTGAATTTGAGCTGCTGGATCTCGATAGTGATGGCACTGACGAGGTGATTGTCCGTAACTATTCGGGTGGGGCCCACTGTTGTACGAATACTACAATCCATCGCTGGGATGGGGAAGCGTTTTCGGCGGTGGAGACTGGCTATTTGGATGGGTTAGGTGGGGATTTAGCCGATCTTAATGGAGATGGCTATATGGAAATAGCGATACCCCATCAGGCTTTTTTGTATCGATTTGGCAGCTATGCAGAATCGTTCCCGCCAGTTACGTTTTTTACCTATCGTGATGGTGAGCTGGTGGAGTCTACCCGTGAGTTTCCATCGTTGATCCGAGGACAGGCGGAGAGTATGAAAGAGACTTTTCTGGCTGTGCAAGAGGAGGAGGATTATGTGTCCAATAGTTTGTTAGCCAGCTATGTGGCACAGCAGGCGGTGTTGGATGAGGATTTTGAGACGGCCTGGGAGTTTATGTTAGATAACTATCGTCGGGAGGATTCCTGGGGTTTGGCGATTTATGAGGAGGGGGAACAGGTGGGAGAACATGCTGATTTTCCAACGGCGTTAAAGGCGTTTTTGATTGAAACGGAGTATTTAGGTGAGGATGGGTTGCCATTGGGCGATCGTCGCTAGGTAGGTTAGAGAGAGATTTTAGAGCAACAGGCACCCAATAAGACTGGGTGTGTAAATTGAGGCAACAAACAATAACCAACCCTAGGGAAAGATGCCATCCAGATCTAAAACACAATCACCCATCGGCAGCTCCACCTTTTCCGTAGGCAAATACGTCAGTTTTTGCCGATAGCCATAGTCCCCTTGATTATCCTCATATGGCTCACGGTAAACCTCTAACTGCCGGTTTACCAAATTAAAAATCCAATAGTGTCCAACCCCTGACTCCCCATAAAGCGATAGCTTTTTACTGCGGTCATAGCCCAGCGTCGAGTCCGAAATCTCCATCACCACCCAACAATCCTCCGGACCAGGGTGCCCCGCCAAATAATCATCCTGACGATATTTTGCGATCACGACATCAGGGGATGGCTCACTCAGGTCCGATAGGGTAATCGGCTCCTGTCCCCGCACCGTCGTCCGTTCTCCTAGCAATAAAATCAGGCGCTTCACCAACCGCGTATTGCACACAGACGATAACCTACTCCATGGTCCAACCGTTTATTCAACAATCGGCATGTGGCAATCCCGATCGAGGGGCAAGCACAAGGCATTGCCCCTACATATGTCCGGGATTCTCTGGTCCCCATCGCCTCACCCTGGTTCACCCAGAACCGCTGAAAGGTTCGGATGTTTGCCCTATCATGAGCCTCGTCGTTTGCTTAAACTGTGGGAAATGACAAGGTAAACGATATGGTGCAGCTGAAACGATGGCAGTGGACGGTCTTAGCCCTGCCCCTGATAGCAGTTGTGGTTTTTATCATCATTGCCGCAGGCTTTCAGCTGCGCACCTGGGGCATCGCCTGGGTATGGGCCATTATCTTGCTAGTGTTTGTCGGCTGGCGCTGGTTACTGGTGCATTGGACCAAACCCCGTGAGATTGACCGCATTGTCACCGCCGTAAAAGCAGAGCTCACCTCAGTGACGGCCCATGGCGCTGACAATCAAGCCTTAGAAACGTCATTGCAACCCATTTTGACCGCTGCCCGAGAGGACCCGCCCGTATGGGACGACTGGGTCGCGTTTTGGCAACGATGTCAGACGGTGGTGGCCACCGTTGCCCACCACTATCACCCGGATGTGAAATATCCCTTACTCAATATCTACGTCACCCAGGCCTATGGATTGATAAGAGGGACCGTGGATGACATGGATCGGGCCATGACCCAGCTGGCCCCAGTGCTAAACCAGGTGACCGTGGGGCAGGCGTACGAAGCCTACGAAATCTACCGCAAGCTGGAGCCCTCCATGGGTAAGCTGTGGCGAGCGTGGAACTGGGCGCAGTGGCTGCTTAACCCGGCGGCTGCCGCCGCTAAGGTGGCCAGTCAGAAAAGCACCACCCAGGCGAATCAACAGCTGTTGGTGAATTTAAGTCAGCTGCTGCGGGAAACCGCTCTGCGTAATTTGGCCCAGCAAACGGCTGCCCTATACGGCGGCGATACGCTACCGGCAATTTTTGAGACAGAATCGTCTAACACTTTGACAACGGGGGCCAAAACGGCCACACTCAGGTCCATTTTAGAAACGGCTACGCCTGCTAAAACCGTTGAACAAAAACCAGTTTCTTTAATGCTGGTGGGGCGCACCGGAGCGGGTAAAAGCAGCCTGATTAACACCTTATTTAAAACCGATTTGGCGGCGGTGGATGTATTGCCCAGTACGGATAACATTCGGCAATATAGCTGGCAGCTACCCACGGGGGAGATTTTAAATTTAATCGATTCCCCCGGCTATGAGCAGATCGAGCGGGGGGACTTTCGGGAGTTGGTGCTTGACCAGGCGGCAAATGCAGATTTGTTGGTGCTGGCGACACCGGCCTTAGACCCGGCCCTACAAAGTGACAAAACCTTTTTGCACGACCTGAAAGCGGCTGAACAGCGTCCCCCTACGGTGGTTGCCCTCACCCAGGTGGATCGCCTGCGCCCGGTGCGGGAATGGCAGCCGCCCTATGACTGGCAAATGGGCCAGCGAGCCAAGGAAACCGCTATTCGCGATGCCGTCGCCTATCGGGTGGAGACCCTGGGGCAGCCCGATGTGGTGCCGCTGGTTACCTATGATGGCAATGGCAAGACTAACGCTAGGACGGCCTGGAATGACGACACCCTGGCCCTGAAGCTGGTAGAAACCCTGGGCAATGCCAAGCAATATCGGCTAGCGCGATTTTTAACCAATCAGACCGCCTTAGCCAAGGCCGCCGCTAAGCTAATTGACCAATACACCTTTCAAATGACCACCACCCAGGGGGTGACGGAGCTGCTTAAGAGTCCGATTCTGCGCTATCTATCGCAGATGATGACCGGCTCGGATTTGTTAGCGACCGCCTTAGCAGAAAAAATACCAGTGGAGCAGGCTCCGGTGGTGATTGGCAAACTCCAGCTGGCCTATGACCTGTTTAATCTGCTAGCCAAGGAAGAGAGCGGCTTTGATTTGGCTATGCTGTGGCCAACGTTGCTGAATAATGATGCTCCACCAGCACAGAATGCATGGGCCTTTGGCCATGGGCTGACGGCCTATTGGCTGGGGGAGACAAGTCGACTGGATAAAGCGTTTGAACGATACTTGCAGGAGTACGAGCAGGGTAGATACTCCGTGTAAATATAGCCACACTCTAGACTAATGGCACCGCATGTTCTAAAGTATGAGCACTGCAAGGAAGCTTATTACACTATGTCGTTATTTTGTATGCATGGTGTTTATGGGAAATTAATATTTTTGCTGGGACTCTTAACCAACCCGATACATAAAACTCTGGGCTGGTTCCTTACACTAGGGTTAGAGAATGTGAGATTTTTCTCACAAAGATGAGTAAATACAAGGTTCTTCTTAGTTAGGTGCGTATATCTACTCAATGTTGGTTCTGTCTGATGGGTTCAACATTATGGCAAGGCTAATGGTTGAGATGTAAGTATTATTTTTAATTGGCTAATAGGTAAAATTATCGGGATTCAAATTTAGACGAATAATTCATAGGTGCAGCCAGGTGATTCTTATTTAGAAAGAAAGTCATGTATTGAAAAAGAGAAGATATAGGTTGTACCAGTATAAAAAAAAAAAAAAAAG
>CALBPH010000180.1 GCA_937899365.1 uncultured Leptolyngbya sp. | reverse complement strand
CGGTCGTCATAGCCCTGGTCACGATATCGCCGATCGTCGTAACCTCGCTCTGGCGGATAGCCCCGATCTGGAGAACCGCCACGACCATAGCCTTGATCGGGTGGATAGTCCCGATCTGGATAGGCCCGGTCTGGAGAACCCTGACCATAGCCTTGGTCCTGATAACCGCGACCTGGGCCCTGACCATAGCCCTGATCTTGATAGCCGCGACCGCCATAGCCCCGGTCGTCATAACTAGGCCCACCATAGGGATCTCGATAGTCTCTGCCATAGGGGCTACTGTAGGGATCCCGCTGGGGTTTACCGCCACTTTCCACATAGCGCTTTAGCTGATAAGCCATGCGCCGCAGCCCGTCGCGTTCATCCTCACGAATAAAGGGCAGAAACACCCCCGATAGAGGGCCCATAAAGATATCCCGCTGCAAGTAGCGGGTGCGACCAGGGGTAATTTCCTGCATTTCAAATGAATGCTCTGTTTTTAATCCAGGGATCTTTGACACCCACCGCAGACAGCTACCGGGTCGCAGGGTCGTCACCACCGGCTGAAATTCCGTATCCGCATCCCCCTCAATTCGCTGCATTGCCAGAAAAACTTCGCGACCCAACATAAAGTTTGAGCGTGGATCACTATCGTAGAGAAACGTGTTCCAATAGCGCCAATCTTCCTTACGCACTAAGGCATCCCAAACCGCAGGGGCAGGGGCGTTGATTTCGATTTCAGCGTAGAGGCTTGGCATGGTGAACGGGGAATAAGGAAATGGGCAATTTGGGGATTTCGTAGGGCCGTTCCATGGAATGGCCCTACGGGATTATTCCTTGAAGGCGTTTTATCTGGATGGTGCCAGGGGTCGCGGGATGATGCCGTCAGGGCTTAACATTTTTTTACTACATACCTACCCCACTATCCGAGGTTTTTGAGAATGGTCAGTCTGACACCGAATCCTAGCTACAGTTTAACCATCCGTATGCATGTACCCAACCAGACGGGCATGTTGGCCCAGGTAACCCAGGCGATTGCTGAGGCGGGTGGGAGTTTAGGGGACATTGATGTAGTAGAGCGGTGTCGAGACAATGTTACCCGCGATGTCAGTGTTGATGCCGCTAGTGCTGAACATGCTGAGCAAATTATGACTGCGATCTATAAGCTTGAGCCGATTGATGTGGTCGAGGTGCACGATCGGACATTTAAGCTGCATGAGGGCGGCAAAATCCACATGGTATGTAAAGCTCCGGTACGCACTCAGGAGGATTTGGCCATGGCCTATACCCCCGGTGTGGGGCGAGTATGTACTGAAATTGCGCGGCATCCAAACCGGGTGTATGACCTGACGATTAAGTCTAATACGGTGGCGATTGTCACCGACGGTAGCGCCGTCCTGGGGCTGGGGAATTTGGGTCCCGAAGGCGCCCTGCCGGTGATGGAAGGCAAGGCCATGCTGTTTAAGGAATTTGCTGGGTTGGATGGCTTCCCCATTTGTCTTGACACCCAGGACACGGATGAAATTGTGGAAACGGTGAAGCGCATTGCACCGGTCTTTGGTGGCATCAATCTGGAGGATATTAGTGCCCCCCGCTGCTTTGAAATTGAGGCGCGGCTACAGCAGGAATTAGATATTCCCATTTTCCATGACGATCAGCATGGCACCGCCATTGTCAGCCTGGCGGCCCTAGTCAATGCCCTAAAGGTGGTGGGAAAGCAAATGGGCGACATCCGGCTGGTGATTAACGGGGCTGGTGCAGCGGGTTTAGCCATGGCGCGCCTGTTTAAAAAAGCGGGGGTAACCCGCATTACGGTGTGCGACTCTAAGGGAATTATTAGTTGCGATCGCACCGATCTCAACTCTCGTAAACAGGAATTTGTCGTTGACCAAAGCGGTACCCTGGCCGATGCCATGGTGGGTGCCGATGTATTCATGGGGGTGAGTGCCCCGGGTGTGGTCACGGTAGATATGGTGAAGTCCATGGCTAAAGATCCCATTGTCTTTGCCATGGCGACTCCGGTGCCGGAAATCCAGCCTGAGTTGCTAGATGGCATTGTGGCGGTGATGGCGACGGGGCGCAGCGACTATGCCAACCAAATTAATAATGTTTTGGCGTTTCCTGGCTTGCTGCGGGGTGCCATTGACTGTCGGGCGGAAGCGATTACAACCGGTATGTTTTTGGAGGCGGCCCATGCGATCGCGACGCTGATTCCTGATGGTGCGCTGCGTGCGGATCATATTGTTCCGTCTGTTTTTGATCGGCGTGTTGCTACTGCTGTGTCGGCGGCGGCGCAGCAGGCGGCTCGTGATGCGGGGGTGGCGAGGAATTAGGGTTGTTGGGGGATATTTGGATATTCGATGGCATCCAGCATGGCTTGATTGGGGATTGTTGGAAAAAGGCTCGTGGGTTTGGGAGTGGCTTGAGGGGTTGGTGTGGAGTTTAGAGATGATGCTTGGGGTTCCGCTGAGTTCCCCACCACGCCATAGCTAGGGCGGGGTGCCACCCTAGG
>CALBPH010000179.1 GCA_937899365.1 uncultured Leptolyngbya sp. | reverse complement strand
CCATCTCCCCCCAGCCCTATCACCAGCAGAACCGATCCTTAACACCGGGGCTATATGCGTCTTTGCAAACCTTTGCCCGTCAGCATCGGCTAACCCTCAACACCCTAATCCAGGGAGCCTGGGCCCTGCTGCTTAGCCACTACAGCCAGCAAACAGAGGTTACCTATGGATCCGTGGTTTCAGGCCGGCCCACAACCCTCAGCGGGGTGGAAACCATGGTGGGTCTGTTTATCAATACACTGCCGGTGCGGGTGCCCGTTGAACCCGAACAATCGTTGCTCTCCTGGCTCCAGGCACGACAGCAGCAGCTTTTAGAACTGCGGCAGTACGAGACCACGCCCCTAAGCGACATTCAGCGATGGAGCCCGATGCCCGTGGGCAGCTCATTGTTTGACAGCATTGTTGTCTTTGAAAATTATCCAACGGCGGCCAGTCTGGACCTGGGTTTTGACATTCAAGACATTCGCTACTTGGAGCAAAGCAACTATCCCCTAGCCCTGCTAGTGGTGCCGGGTGAATCATTAGATCTGTTGTTACTATTCGACTCGGGCCGATTTGAGGCAGGGGCCATCGCTCGCCTGCACGAACATCTGGAGCTGCTGCTGACGGCGTTTATTGACCAACCCCAGGCACCCCTGGCCCAGATACCGCGCCTTACCGCTGCCGAACAGCAGACCGTCAGCGAGACTGCCAGGAAGACCGGTGCCTATCCCCAAAATCTCACCATTCATCAGCTGATTGAGGCTCAGGTGGAGCGCACACCCGATCACCCCGCTGTGGTTTTTGCAGATCAAACCCTGACCTATGGTGAGCTAAATTCACAGGCCGATGAGTTGGCTAGCTGGTTATGGACCCAGGGGGTGGGACCTGGTGAGCGGGTTGCCCTGTGTCTGCATCCGTCCTTAGCCAGAATTGTTGGCATTCTGGCCGTGTTAAAGGCTGGCGCGGCCTACGTGCCCCTGGATCCGTCGTATCCAGCTGAACGATTGGACTACTGTTTGCAGGATACAAGCCCCCGGTTGTTGCTGACCCAACCAGGGATAGATCTGCCGGATACGGAAGTCCCAGTTGTTTGTTTGGACGGGACGACCGTTGACGCATCCCAGTTTGGAGCGGGCGAGACCAGCAGCCCCCATAGCCGACCAACCCAGGAGCCTAGCGGGGATGATTTGGCCTACATTATCTATACCTCTGGCTCTACGGGGCGACCCAAAGGGGTAATGGTTAGCCATCGTAATGTGGTGCATTCCACGACGGCGCGATCCCACGTTTATCCAGAGCCCGTTGGGCGGTTTTTATTGCTCTCTTCCATTGCGTTTGATAGCTCGGTGGCGGGTATTTTTTGGACGCTCTGCCAGGGGGGGACGCTGGTGCTGCCGCCGGAGCGAATTGAACAGGATTTACAGCAGCTGGCCACCCTGATGGCACAGCGGCAAATCACCCATACCCTATGTGTGCCCACGCTGTATGCGTTGCTGCTAGATACTGCCGATCCGCGACAGCTGGCTAAGCTGCGGACGGTGGTGGTGGCCGGTGAAGCCTGCCCGCGAACGCTGGTGCAGCGTCACTATGGCAAACTGCCCGCCACGGATTTGTATAACGAATATGGGCCAACCGAGGCTACCGTATGGTGTACGGCCTACCGGATTCCAGCAGAGCTACCCCCTGGACCGATCGCCATTGGTAAGGCCATTCCCAACACTCAAATTTATCTTTTAAATGAGGCATTACAGCCCGTTCCCACCGGGGCAATCGGTGAACTTTATGTCGGGGGTGACGGGGTAACCCAGGGCTATCTAAATCAGCCGGAGCGGACGGCGGCGGCGTTTATTGTCGGCGGGCAGTCCACAACTCCGCTTTACAAAACCGGTGACCTGGCTCGATATCGGGCCAATGGCACCTTGGAATGGCTGGGGCGCTGTGACCGCCAGGTGATGATTCGGGGCTCTCGGATTGAGCTGGGGGAGATTGAGGATGTGTTGCGATCGCAACCCGCCATCCAAGAAGCCGTCGTTGTCGCTCGGTCCACAACCAACGGCCTAGAGACCCTGGTAGAAAGACTGGCAACCCTAGCACCAGAACAGGCAGAGGCCCTATTGGCCGCCGCCGAGGGAGGGGGATAACATGGCCCACATTGTCTGCATCACCGGAGGACTGACGGGAATTCTCAACGCCAGCTTGGCCCTAGTCCAGCAGCTGCGCCAGGCGGGCCATCGGGTTACCTATGCCAGCCCTGCCGATCTGAGTAAACCGGTCGCAGCCCAGGGAATCCCCTATGTGCAGCTGGAGCGCTGGGTGATGCAGCTGGGGGAACCCCCCATGGGGCGATGGGCTAAATTTCGTTTACAACAACAGCGACAACAGCGGGCGGTCAATGCCCTGGGGATGCAGCACTTTATAGAGACTATCCAGGGGCTGGCTCCCGATCTGTTGCTCCTAGATATTGAAATGCATCCCCACATTATGGCAGCCGTCATAGAACAGCTGCCAGTGGCACTGCTATGCCCATTTTTATCAGTTTGGAAGCGACCCAATCTGCCCCCAATTCACACCAAAACTATTCCAGGGCAAGGCTGGCCAGGTTCTCGACTGGGGATTGAATGGAGCTGGCTCCGCTATGGCCTAACCAAATGGAAAGAGTTTCAACAGGAACGGTGGCGCCGGGTGGGTCTAGATTGGATATCCGTGCTGGGTCGCTATGCCCAACAGATTGGTCTCCCACTGCGGCTGCGCTTTGGGTTTAGGCAGTGGCTGGTGCCCTACCCTGACGAGACGTTACCGATTCTTTGTCTGAACGCGTTAGAGCTAGACTTTCCCCACCAGCCCCACCCGTCTATGCGCTATATGGGGCCGATGGTGTTTGAACCTCCCCAGACGTCTGCAATGACAAATTCATCTTTAAAGCAGATTTTTGAGCACCGTCACCTTAGCAAACGCCCTCTGATTTACTGTGGTTTGAGCAGTCTGGCCAAGGCAGATAACCAGTTTCTGCAACAGATTATCGAAACGGCATCCTGTTCTCCCCAGTGGGATTGGGTCCTGGGACTGGGGGGCAGCCTGAAGCCAGATGAATTGGGCGATGTCC
The DNA here is from genome assembly GCA_937899365.1 of uncultured Leptolyngbya sp. Classification (GTDB taxonomy): domain Bacteria; phylum Cyanobacteriota; class Cyanobacteriia; order Phormidesmidales; family Phormidesmidaceae; genus Leptothoe. The sequence goes on along the minus strand of CALBPH010000179.1, from coordinate 3,348 downwards.
CGGCTAATGTTTATGCATTTGGCTGGGCCCCTCAGCTGGAGGTACTTAAGCAGGCTGACTGTGCCATTATCAACAGCGGCATTAACAGTATTAACGAGTGTATTAGCTGCGGTGTGCCGATGTTGGTGTACTCCCTGGACTGCGCAGACCAAAATGGCAATGCGGCGCGGGTAGCGTACCACGGGCTAGGGATTGTGGGAAATGCACAACAAAACGATGCATCGCGAGTGGGCAGACATATTCAGACGTTGCTAACGGATAAAGCCTATCGGTCAAGTGTGGAGCGTATGCGCGAGTGTTTTTTGACATATGGGCAGGAAAACCGCGCTGTTGAATTTGTTGAAGATTTATTGAGGGAACAGCTACAGCAAAGGCCTCTGATGGAGGTCGGTCCACCATGATGGCTGTGAATTGTTTTCTTTTGCTTTCCCTTGATAGCCCCCTAGCCCCGACCACCAGACCAGCAGACACCACTGAGCCATGACCATAAAGCAGGAACTACATCAACGGGTGGCGGCGCTCTCGCCCAGTCAGCGAGCGTCCCTCGCCCAGCAGTTAGATCAGCTGGGGGTATCGGAGCGTTCTTCCCAGCGGCTGGTGGCCTATGTGGTGGGGCGTTCGGCTGAGATCGATACGGCTGTCCTACGGGATGACCTAAAGGCTAAGCTACCCAACTACATGGTGCCCACGGCGATTGTGCCCCTGGTGCAGATGCCGCGCACGGCCAATGGCAAGGTTGATACCAACGCCCTGCCTGAACCCCAGCCGGTGGTCACGACAGCCAATGCGGCCGCCCCCCGGACGCCGACAGAAGAGATTTTAGTCCAGATTTGGAAAGATGTGCTGGGGTTAGGGGCCGTGGGCATTGATGACAACTTTTTTGAGCTGGGGGGAGACTCAATCCTCAGTATTCAAATTGTGTCTCGGGCTCGGGAAGCGGGGTTACGACTAGCCCCCAACCAGCTATTTGAGCAGCCGACGGTGGCGGAATTGGCCGCTGTGGTCAATGTGGCCCCCGAAGTGGTGGCCACCCAGGAGGTGGTGACGGGAGAGGTGCCGCTGACGCCCATCCAAACGTGGTTCTTTGAACAGGATTTAGCGGCACCGCAGCACTGGCATCAGGCGATGCTGGTGGAGCTGCCTGAGGGGGTCAGCGAGGAGCAGGTGGAGGGTGCGATCGCAACGCTCTGGACCCATCACGATGCCCTCAGACTGTGCTTTGACGACCGTCAGCACATAGCCGACATCAGCGACCCACCCGCGCTTAACTCCATAGACCTCACACACCTAGACGCATCTGACCAGCTCAAAGCCGTCGCCCACCAGGGCACTCACCTGCACAACGATCTAAATCTCGCCGGGGGCGGGCTGCTGCGAACGGCCCTTTTCAGCCGTGGAGCAGCGCCAGACTGGCTGTTGCTAAGCCTGCACCATTTAGCGGTAGACGCCGTCTCCTGGCAAATTCTTCTCGACGACCTATCAACGCTGTTGGGTGGGGCGGCCCAGCTCCCCGCTAAAACAACATCATTTAAAACTTGGGCTGAAACCCTCACCGCCCAGGCCGCCTCCCGACACCCCGAAGCCCCCAATTGGTTTACCCAGACGGAACAATAGGTGATTAAATTACCCCGTGACTTTTTAGAAGGGCCACCCACCACAGAAGGCACCGCCCAAACAGTCACCGCGGCCCTGAGCCTACCAGCCACCCAAGCCCTGTTGCAAACGGTTCCAGCCAGTTACAACACCCAGATTAACGACACCTTGCTCACGGCCCTGACCCTGACATTGCTGCATTGGGTAGGGGCAGAAACGGGCAGTGTTCGTATAGAAATAGAAGCCCACGGTCGAGAGCCGATCACGCCGGACATCGATGTGTCGCGAACGGTGGGTTGGTTTACCACCACCTACCCGGTAAGCCTGCACGGTCATGTGAGTGACGCTGTAGAAACCCTAAAATCGGTCAAAGAGCAGCTGCGTCAGGTGCCCGATCGAGGCATTGGCCACGGCATTTTGCGCTATTTGGGCGATGGCACCACCCAACAGCGACTGGCCCAGGCCCCGCCATCGGAGGTGTTGTTTAACTATTTGGGACAGCAGGTCCCTAGCGGTCTGCAAGTACTCCAAGCCATCGATGTGGGTACGCTGAGAGATCCCCGTAACCAACGGAGCTACCTGTTGGAGCTCAACGCGTGGGTTGCCGATGGTCAGCTACAGGTCACCTGGCGCTACGACCCACAGATTCACCGCAGCGACACCCTACAGTCTTTGGCCCATCAATACCTCAGCCAGTTGAAATCTCTCATTGCCCACTGTACCGATACCAGCGGTGGCTTTACCCCATCTGATTTTCCCGATGCTGATTTTAATCAAACCGAGTTAGATGATTTTATCGGGCAGCTCACCGGTCAACCGACCAGTCAACTGACGGAGGAGGCTTAACCATGGATAAGAAAAATATCGAAACCATCTATGCCCTGGCCCCACTACAGCAGGCATTTCTCTGGCACAGTTTGCAAACCTCTGCCAAAGACGGTCTGATCTACATGCGCTGTACGCTGCGGGGTGAGGTGGACGCCAAGTTACTGGAGCAGGCTTGGGACGCGGTTGTGGAGCAACAGGCCGTATTGCGCACCTCCGTGCATTGGCAAGGGGTAAAACAACCCTTGCAGGTGGTAGCCCGAAAGGCGACCATCCCCTGGACTCATTTAGATTGGCGCGGTCGAGAGGACCAAGACACAGCCCTGGAAGACTTTTTGGTCAAGGATCGAGAGATTGGGTTTGAGCTGACCCAGGCCCCCATCTCTCGTCTAGCCCTAATTCGCCTGGATGAGACGGCTTATGAGCTGATCTGGAGCTGCCACCATTTAATGCTGGATGGCTGGTCTGGAGCGTTGGTGTTTAATCAGGTATTTGATTGCTATGGGCATTTAAGGCAAGGAACCCCCTCGACCGTAGCATCTGGCCCCACCTATCAAAGCTATATTCGCTGGCTAAAGCAGCAAGACGAAACCGCCGCCGCTGAGTTTTGGCAAGGGGCTTTAAAGGGGTTTGTGGAGCCAACGCGGTTGCCCATTGGGCCAGCGACTGGCGAGGTTTCCCATACGCCGGCTCCCGCCATTACGTTTTCTGCCGAGGTGACCGCCAAGATGCAGGGAATGTTGCGATCGCACCGCCTCACCCTCAACACCCTCATGCAAGGCATCTGGGCCCTGCTTCTACACAGCTACAGCGGTAACCCAGATGTCCTATTTGGGGCAACCGTTTCAGGCCGTCAGGGTGATTTAGCCGGGGTAGACGCCATCGTTGGGCTGCTGATTAACGTCCTGCCCATACGGGTACAGGTGGCCC
>CALBPH010000178.1 GCA_937899365.1 uncultured Leptolyngbya sp. | reverse complement strand
ATCCACATCTACAGATGCCACGGCCCCACCGGAACCAGTAGCAACAGGGACTTTATCGGCAGCAGCAGTTTGGGCTAATGTGACCCACGCCGTCATCATCACGACACACACAGCACAAACAACTGACAGGAAGTATGGGGGTCTAAATCTCATGGTCAATCTTGGGTGATACAGAAAACATCCTGATGCATTAAGACATTGGCGCGTCAGGTTAGCGGTTGCTACCTAGAGCTTTCGGGAGATATACATTGATTAACTAACCTGACAGAGCCACCTGACAGAGGCATCTGACAGAAGCAATAGATGCTCAGACGGCTCCTAACCAAAAGAGGGTAGGCAGTGCCCACCCCCTCATAATCTTTAGCAACCCCCAAAATTAGGATTGCAACGCCTGTTCCGTTGTAGCCGCCGCTTCTGCCACCTCTCTCTCCTTATCTAGACGTCGCTTACGCGCATAGAGCTGAATGGTTGCCAGAAACAATACCGTCAACGCCACAATTAACCATGTGGTGGCGCTAGTTTGAAACTGACTCTTGATAATCATCAGCATGACAATGACTATCAGGAGCAGCGTTGGCCCTTCATTTAAGAACCGCAGAGTTTTGCTGTTCCAATTACACTCGCCGTTTTCCAGCTGCTTGATCAAGCGACCGCAATAGAAGTGATAGATCAACAACAAGCCCACAAACCCTAGCTTGGCATGCATCCAACCCTGATGAAGATAGTCTGGCATCACGCTCAGCAGCCCCACCGCCATGGCTACCGTTAACACCATGGCCGGTGTTGTAATGATGGTGTACAGCCGTTTTTCCATAATGCTGTACTGCTTTTTCAAAATGCTCTGGGCGGGCTCAGTCTCCATGTCAGCCTCAACATGGTAAATAAACAAACGCGCCAGATAAAAAAGACCTGCAAACCAGGCCACAACACCAAAGATATGAAATGCTTTGAACCAGTAGTAGGCCATGGACTTTAGCGATTGGATGAAGACTTATTTTTTCTCTAAGAACAATTCTCCCGTAGATACCTAGCTTTTGATGGGGTTGATGGGATTTTGTAACAGGCTTGTAATGATTGGCCCGGTTCATCCAACTGACATAATGGCTGTGGCTTTTTATTCAACGTAACCAGCAGACACACCATGCAAGTCGATTGGCAATCGGTCAAAACCTACGAAGACATCTTTTATCACAAGGCCAACGGCATCGCGAAAATTACCATCAACCGCCCCCACAAACGCAATGCCTTTCGTCCCAAAACTATCTTTGAGATGTATGAGGCTTTTTGTGACGCCCGAGAAGATACATCCATTGGGGTAGTGCTGCTCACTGGGGCCGGTCCCCACACTGATGGCAAGTATGCGTTTTGCGCAGGGGGCGACCAAAGTGTGCGGGGTAAAGCCGGTTATGTGGGCGATGACGGCATTCCCCGCCTCAATGTGCTGGACCTGCAGCGGCTGATTCGTTCCATGCCCAAAGTCATCATTGCCCTGGTGGCAGGCTATGCCATCGGCGGGGGACACGTACTGCACCTGATCTGCGACCTCACCATTGCGGCTGACAATGCAATCTTTGGCCAGACTGGCCCAAAAGTTGGCAGCTTCGACGGAGGCTTTGGAGCCAGCTATTTAGCCCGCATCGTCGGCCAGAAAAAGGCAAGAGAGATTTGGTTTCTCTGTCGGCAGTATGACGCTCAGCAAGCGATGGATATGGGCCTAGTTAATCATGTGGTGCCTGTTGATCGGCTAGAAGCTGAAGGGATTCAGTGGGCGCAGGAGGTTTTACAAAAAAGTCCTACGGCCATACGCTGTCTGAAGTCGGCATTTAATGCTGACTGCGATGGTCAAGCGGGCTTACAGGAATTAGCCGGCAATGCGACACTGCTGTATTACCTGACGGAAGAAGGCGCGGAGGGGAAACAGGCATTTTTAGAAAAGCGTCCACCTGATTTTAGTCAGTACCCGTGGCTGCCTTAGATCGATGGCGATACAAAAAATTGCGACGAGACTTTACAGACCTCGTCGCAATTTTTCTAATCACCTAAATTCTTGATATCAAGACTGTTTGCTAGGTTTGACCTGAAGATTTAAGCTTGACGCTTGCGTTTCATGGTCGTTGCGATCGCACCCACAAACAGCAGACCAACCATCGATGCAGGCTCAGGCACATCGGCTACATCTTCAGCCGGTACTCGAGTTCGGAAAATCGTATAGCTGCCTTCTGTATGGGAAGCGGTTCGTAGCCAATCAGCGTCTTCGTCAACCCCAGCGATGGTCCTCCAGGGTTTGATCCCGTTTTTACCAATGCTGATGGTGTCCTGCCACAGCGCGCCATCAATTAAGGATGAGAGTTCTTCATTTCCTGGCAGCAGGTTGGTGGACTTATCGGTTAAGTAAGGGTTGTCCCCACCGACAATGTATTCCCAGTCATCGGCCCCAGATAGGATAGTTTTACCCCCCACTTCAAATTCTCCGATCCAGGATTCGGCGACGCGACCATCATCCCAAGTGACTAAATACAGATAGTCGTTGTTATTAACTTGAAAATCCCAAGTTTCTGCTTGAGACCAGTTGTAGCCTCCGGAAGATCCCCCATCCCCTGTTTCATTGCGGCCAACAAAGTTGAGGGCACTGCCATCTTCGTTGCCGTAAAATATGCCGTAGAAATTGTCGGCGGTGACGGTTGCTTTGATGGCTGCGGCTTGAGCTTCAACGGCTCCAACGGTTAATAGGCTGGTAGATGCGATCGCACCCATTACGAAATTCTGCAAAAATACATTCTTGACGTGCTCAGTATGATATGTCAACTGCCTGTCTTATAAGTGACCTGGAACACTAGCAGTAGAAACACAGTGGCTAGCATCTATATCCCTATTTCACATAAGTATTCACTCGCTCAAGCAAAGCTTACATAGATGTGGAAAATACTGAGAGAATCTAAGACTTAGGGTATAAAGCTACAGCAACAGTTAAATTAATCACTGATCACTAAGACATAGCCCGGTTCCAGGTAGAGACTATAGGCATCACCGTCTCTAACCAGAGCGTTCCATTGAGGAATCCCGGCCAAATCAAGATAAAAACAGATGACCTGTGCTCCAGTCTGAAGCGGTTGAACAATTACGCTATCAATAGCACCTAAAAACTGGTTAAACAGTTCCGTAAATATGGGCACCTGTTCCAAAAAGCTGCCCTCCGATGACGCAATCACCAAATCAGATGGCAGAGTGGGTCTGATATAAATATCTCCCAATATCTGTTGAGGCGCTTCCCACTGGAGAAGTTTGGCAGCTTCCCAGGCAGTGAGCTGGGGGAGTTGCTGAAATTCTGGACAAGGGACTAAATCTATTAGCGTCTCTTCGTATATTGATCGATCTCTCCAACCGATGCCGTTGTGCAGATATCTCGGCGGGAGATAGTCATTTTCCAAACCTCTAGACGCTTGAGCAATTTTTTGAAAGGCAGGCAAAATCAGGGCCATTGCCCCTGCTCGGCGCAGCGCTACCCAGCCTCCAGGCGCACAGCCTGGATAGCCACAGGTTTCGCATACCTCAAATTGAAAGTTAGCTTCGGCATCAGCCCAGTTAACCTGACTCAGGGCATTGATTAGACGCACATTATCCTGCCAGAGTTGAGTAACGCTTACTTTTCCCTGGCCAGACTCGGCAAAGTTGGCAGCAGCTGGTTTGACGACAGGGTGTAACAGTGGCCACATGACAGACGATTTTTAAGAAACGACTCAATCTTTTGTTAGTTCAGTTCCCAAACCCTAACGATCATGACGTTTCAAAGTCTCATTTCTTTGTTTTTTGCCATGGTTTTGCTGGCTGCACTGCCGAGCACAAGCGTCCTGACCGTAGTCGCCCGCTCGCTTTCCGCTGGATTTTGGCATGGCAGTGTCACGGCGTTAGGGATCGTAACTGGCGATATTGTGTTTATCTTGTTTGCGGTCTATGGCTTGGCTGTCCTCGCAACCAAACTAGTCAGCGTCTTTGTTGTGATCAAGTGTGTGGGCAGCGCTTACTTAATCACGCTAGGGGTAACCCTATGGCGGGCAAACGCCACAGCGATAAAAATCAACGGGGTGGAAAAACCTTCTTGGATTTCAAGCTTTTTGACGGGGCTGTTGATTACGCTGGGTGATCAAAAGGCTGTTTTGTTTTATATCGGGTTTTTACCTGCCTTTGTCGATCTTGCCAATCTTACGGTGACCGATACGGGCCTGATTATTGCGATCGCAATCGGCGCGGTGGGGGGTGTAAAGCTAGCCTATGCCTACATGGCAGGGCAGGCCCAGAGGCTGTTGCAACGGCCTAGGGTGCATACACTGATCAATCGAGCCGCTGGCAGTGCCATGATTTTGACGGGCTCATACTTGGTAAGCACCGTAGTCAATAGCTACTTTTTTAGGTAGTGCAGTTGTCTGTCTATGTACGGCTGCCCAGCAGATGATCGCTAGGACGCAACTAAATCTTTTGTTGCCTTAGGGTCTAACTGATTGCTTAATTCATCTAGGACTGCGACCAGCTCTTGCTCAAACACAACCTGGGCACGGTTGGTCCTTCCACCGACATAGAGCCGCTCGCCATCCTGCAGGGCCCACACCTGGGAATGGGAGATATAGCTCATCACCACCCCAAGCATCAGTAGCCCAAACCCAAGATAAACAATCGGAACACCGGGGTCAGCCTTGATTTGTAACCCAGTGCTACCAACGATTTCATTCACCGATAGGGTTACACCATTCACATCTACTGACATGCCTTCGCGCACGGTGGAGATTAGCTCCCCCTTTTCGCTATAGACCAGCAGCGTGCCTTGGAGATCTTGAGCAATTAGCGAAACCCCCGTGCTCATGTCGGTTTTTGTCGGTACCCAGGTGCCCCAAAGTTTGCCACCATTTTCAGTCTCAATCGGAGCCATGGGTAGCTGCAAAATGGGGCTGTTGTTTACTTTCACCCGCACACCGGCAATGGACCAGTCCGCCTGATACATGGTGACATTGCGATAGCGCAGGGGCTGGTTTACCCAAATAGTTTTGCGTTTAACCTCTTCACCTTGGTCATTTAATACCGACAGATCTGAGTAAAACTGATCGACTCGACCCTCAGGGCTATAGTCAATCCAAAAGCGATTGACCTTGACTGACCAGTCTTTAGGAATCTGCGGTCCGGCCCAGGGGCCAGCGTCAAAGACGTTTTGCACCGTAAAGGTATTACCACTGGGTACTATCTCTTGGGCAAAGAATCCCGTCATCGCCCCATACATGGCCCCCAGCAGAATGATTAGCATGCTGGCATGGACCACAATGGGTCCAATCCGTCCTGCCAGTCCCTTATGGGCATAGAGCATGGTGCCATCCTTGTGGAAAGTTTTGTAGCGTTTGCTTTCCAGTAGATCAGTAAGCTGCTCAAGGTCGCCCTGGCCTAGCTCGGTACTGAGGGCCATTTTTTCAAACTGGCGAGGCTTGCTGTAGAAGTTCCAGGTGCGGGAAAACCAGCGTAGCGCCGTAATTTGTCGGGTAAAGGTACAGGCGGTCAGACTGCTGCCAAACAGAATCAGGAGGGAGAGGTACCACCAGGTGCGATAGACGTGATCTAAGCCTGCGGTAAGTAATACTTTCCAGCTGAGAAACCCAAATAGGGCCGGGTCTTCTGGGTAGTTTTCTTGATAAAAGGTCAGTCCCTGCCCCTGCTCGATGACGGTGCCCAGAATGCTGAATACTGCAATGACCAGCAGCAGGACAATGGCCAGACGCAGATCAGCCAGCAGAGGAATGAGATCCTTTTTGAAATAGCGTTTGAGGGCAGCAGACATAAGAAAAAATTTAGATGGAGAGACGTTCTATGCAACGTCTGTACATTACGCAATCGGCATAAACCGCGATACCAGCGAGAATACGCCAAAGCCAATCAGCAAAACACCGCTGGCCGGGGTAATCCAGCCGGACCATTGACGAATGGCAAGAATTTTCTTGATTGAGGCTGTAAAAACGCCGGCAATTACGAGGGGGGCCACATAGCCGATGGTATAAGCCAATAGCAGAGAGCTACCGAGGATCGGATCGCCTTTTTGACCAACCCAAGCTAGTAGCGTTGCTAAAACCGGTGTACTGCACGGTGAGGCGACCAGGCCAAAGGTGAGGCCCAGCAAGTAGGACTTTAGCGACCTGGGAATATTGTTTTGCATAAAGTCCATGCCGCTGTAGGAGGGGAGCGGCGGCAGCGGCAGCGCTTCGAGCAGATTGAGACCCATGATAATTGCGATCGCACTGACCACAATGGGTAACCCCACCCCCACCTGACCATAAAACCAGCCAAAACAAAAAGGAAAAACCACCCACCCCCCCCAAAGAAATTACACACCCACGGCACAACCACATAAATTACCCCCCCCCAAGCCACAAAATCCCCTTTTAAAACCCCTGCCTTTA
>CALBPH010000177.1 GCA_937899365.1 uncultured Leptolyngbya sp. | reverse complement strand
GGCTATATCTACGATGGCGCTGGCATGGTCCCGTAGGCGACGGGCAATGTGGCTGGCGGGCATGGTCTCTAGCAGGGCGTCGCCTAGGTAAATGCGTTCGTCATCGGCAGCTTGGAGGGTTGCGATCGCACCCTCTCCAAACTGATCCTGCCAGCCTTCAAAGCTGACGATTCTGGCCTTGGCAATTAATTCTTTGACCCGGGGGCTGAGTTGGGCTGACATAGACGTTTACTCCTGACGTACAAAACCCGCATGTGCTTCTGCCACAGTGGCAGGGGAGTTAACCGCCCAGCTATCGATCGGTCATCCCTTAAAATTTTATAAAAAATAAATACTATGATCAATGTAGGTTTGGCGATCTTAGCCTGACCCAGTTTTCTCACCCAACGCCTAGCCACTTATTTTCTTATTTATGGACATTGCCGAGATTAAAGCCATTCTGCAAGACAGCGACTCCCAGAAGCGGCTTAAGGGCATTGTCGCCCTCAAAGAATACGAGGCCGATGTGGCCAGTCCTTTACTGCTGAGCAAGCAGAATGACCCTGAGTTTCTAGTGCGTTCATTTGTGGCCATGGGTCTGGGGCGTAAGCGTAGCGACGATGGGTTTGACACCTTACTCACCATGCTCGATACCGATCCAGATGCCAACGTACGGGCAGAGGCCTCTAATTCCCTAGCCATGTATGGAGACACGGCTATTCCCCATCTGGTCCATGCCTTTCAAATCAATACCAACTGGCTGATTCGGCGCAGCATTCTGGCGGCCATGATCGATCTCCACAGCCCAGCCCACATGCTGGAGATTTGCCTCATTGCCCTCAAAGATGCGGATTTAACCGTGATCAACGCGGGGATTGACCACCTCACCACGTTGGTTGGCACCGACCAGTCTGAAGCGGCCCTAGCGGCAATTTTGCCCTTCAAAACAGCCGAAAGCTGGTACACCCGGATGCACGTTGCCTATGGTCTTAAGCGCTTTGACCACCCCACCGCCCAAGCGGCGCTGATAGAGCTACGTCAGGATAAGCACCACAAAGTAGTAGCAGCGGCCCTAGAGGGATTATTGCCCTAAGCCTTGCAGAGCAAGGAGAATTAGCCCTGTGCAAGCGGAGGCTGACGGGGTTCTAGGGTGGTGCTGACATGATTCTGTATCAGCAGCCTCGGCAGTCCCCGCTTGCAATTCTGCATATGGCCATAACTGTAGAGTCTGCTACAGTCACGACCTTTGGGCTCTGTTAGCGTTTCATAAATGAATAGCCAACCTTAAAAGACTGCTGATTTTGGGTATATCCCGCTCAGGTAATAGGGCCACATATCAGACTCACTCAAATAACGTCACCCCAAGGATTAGCAACGCCAAAATTTCTTAATTAAGGCTTTATTGCTGTTTCTGTGGATCTTCGCTAACTTAAATGTAAATAAATGTAATTTTGTTTGGTCATAACTTGTATTCGGGCGCGTCGCTTAACCTAAAGGTCCTAAATTCTATGTCATCGTCTGTGATTACCACCCCCGTTAACTCCCTGGAAACCCTGGCCGTCAGATTTTTTGAGCGCTCCGTAGGTCAGTGGAATTCTAAGCGTCGTTACTACACCCTAAAAAATGGTGAAACGCAAGAAGTTGTAAGTGACCTGACAATTGAACTGCTTGAGCATGGGCACCCCACCCTGGTGGCCCTGGCCGACACCCATGGTTTAGAGGACGCTCTGCTGTGCGGCATTCAGTTTGCCTGGGAAAGCAATTACATTAGCCCCAGTCGCAAGCAGTCCACCGGTTCTACCGCCTTTGGTATTCTCGGCAATGTACTCTATCGCGACCGGGGGTTTGCCACCCCTAAGCCCGTTGTGGCTAGCTATGAGTTTCGCGATCGCAACACCATGCAGCTTCACACCGAGTACAGTGGCTCGGCTTTTGACGAAGAACTCAAGCTGGTTGGCGATAACTACCGCACCCGTCAAACCATCATTTCCCGTGCCGGCCAGGAAATAATGATCGGTCAATACTTAGAAACACGCTCCTAGAAACGGGTTTCAACGAACTACCCCGCTGCCCCATCTGTTTCCAGGCTGCGTCTGGTCGTATTGCGCGTTAGGCCGTTCCACACATCCAGCTCACCAGCAGAACGGCCCAGCAGCTGCCCCCTAGAGTTTGGGGTTAGTCCCTGAGCCATCGTAAAGTCGGCCCCAGCAATACTAGCGACCATATCAAACTCGACACCGGTCAAATCGGAGGCCCGCAGGTCTGCCCGTTGCAGCTCAGTGCCACTGACCCGAGCCTCGCGCAGACTGGCCCCCGTTAGCATGGCCCGCTGCAGGTTGGCCCCGCTGAGGCTAGCATCGTCTAAAATTGCCCCCGTTAGGTCCGCACCGCTCAGGTAAGCCCCCATCAGCTTAGCTCCACGCAAATTTGCTCCGCGTAGGTCTGCCGTGTTTAGAAACGCGCCATTGAGCACCGCCCCCGGACCAACCGCCCCAGAACTTTGATAGCGAAAGCCTGTGGGCCACTGGGTGTGCTCATCGTAAAGGGCAATGTTTAATCTAGCGGTGTCCAGATTGGCGCTGCTAAAGTTAGCACCCTGGAGATCGGTGCGATGCATAAAGGCGCCTGTCAGGTCCGCATCAGATAAATCGGCCTGGGCTAACTCCGCACCGCGTAAGTCGGCCTGCTGTAGCTGGGCTCCCGTTAGATTGGCACCCGTTAAGTTGGCCCCAATTAGGGTGGTACCCTGCAGATTGCTACCGGCTAAGTTGGCGGCTTCTAGGTTGACTCGATAAAAGTCAAAGCCCCGTAAATCCTTTCCCGATAGGTCAACACCCGTTAGATCGCGTTGAACTGCCAATCGTTCTAGTAAAGACGCCTCTAAACTAGCAGTTTCGGGATGGCTCATTGGTAGTTAAACTTTGTAGATAACGATAGTGACTCACAAATGTGTAACGCCAGTGTAACAGCGCTACCGAACCAAAGCTTGAGTCATTTATCCCGCTCACCTATATGGACGGATACCCCATGCCATTTCAGACTCCCATGACCATGATGGATTTCTTTCGTAAAAGCGAAGGCATCTGGTTTATTCAGCGGGCCGTTCACCATTTTGATGCGGTGGCCGATGAGTCGGGAGAGTCTAACCTGATTGTGGATGTGGTTGAACCCCAGGACCCACGCATTGTTGAAATCTGTGAAAGTCAAGGTGTGGAGCCGGGTAAAGCCGCTGGGGGGGCTCAATTTTCATGGCAGTCCAACACTAAAGAATTCACCTACGATTCTAAGTATGCGGCCATTTTGGTTGATATTCCCAATGACGATCGAGGGCGGGCGGGACAGCTCCTCCGCGACCGGGGCTATGTGGAAAATATGCCTGTGGTAGGACGGTATGGCTTTGCTGACGATGGCGTCCTGACCATTGACAATGAATATGACAAAAACCAAGGCCAGGAACGATGCTGGTTTCTCTCCGATGATTTTCGCGTGCGGGTAAGCACAGCCCGCTTAGCCAATGGCATTAACCTGATGACCTACTGTTCAGAACGCAGGTTTGTTACCCAGGATGACCTAGCCGCAATGGTGCAGGCAAATACAGCCAGGCTGCAAACGGCATAATGTAACGGAATGTATCTTTGTCTCTAAGATTCAAGACATGGCCCTCAGATATCTCCTATGCTGCGAGAAGCAGAAGGTATCTGCTACATCCGTTATAAAATCAGGCGAAGACAAATGTACCGCCCTTTTCTAGAGCATTTAGAAACTTCATTAAAAGAGAAATTTGAACTGCAACCTCGCGCTATTCCAGAGGGGTTAGAGTGTCAAATTAGCGAACGGGGACGGAACCCGGCATCGATTCAAAGCTGGTGCTATCAGTCACCTGAGTTGAGAAAAATTCGCTACACCTATATCGATGCGGGTAAAGGCGCCCAAATCTTTAACGGTGTGCTTTATCCCAATCATTGTTACGATGTGCCCCTATTGGGGATTGATTTCTTGTCCTTTGGTAAGGTCAAAAATCTAATCGTGCTTGATTTTCAGCCCCTGTTTCAGGACGAAGCATACGAAGCTAAGTATTTGATGCCGCTTAAGGAACTGCGGGATAACTACTCTGAACTGGCTCAGGGTTTAGAAATGAAGTTCTATGATGCCAATCAGTACTTTTCAAAGTATCTACTCTTTGCCAAAACAGATACTGAGACTGTTTCTACACGGGTTTTGGCGGCCTTCAAAGACTATTTAGATCTCTATTGGCAAATCTTGGCGGATGCTGAGCCCTTAACAACGGACGCAGAAATTGCTCGGGTTAGGAAAGCTCAGATTGATTATGACCAGTACAGTGCTGAGCGCGACCCAGCCCACGGTCTGTTTACCAGCTACTTTGGCTCAGAGTGGGCCGATCGCTTTCTCTATGAGTTTCTGTTTGAGGATGCGGTTCCCCTTGCTGTTCAGGCACATTAGTGCGGCATTAACTGTTGTGCTTAACAGCTGCGTTTAAAGGCCATGGCAGGGCTGTCGCTCTAATCGCTCGATCAATGTTTATTTGCTCGGTTTGATCGATGCTTATTTGGCAGGCTGCTCTATACCCCGTAATGTTGCCGGCATCCCTTATGGGGTTCCCATTAATATCTGTATGACCCTATATCAACCGTTTTTAGACTATGCGATCGCAACCCTCCAAGATCGCCTAGACCTTTCCCCCTATCCAATTCCAGCTGGATTTGAGGGCAATAGTGCCACCACCGGCAAGGGCAAGCGTGAAGTGACCGTGCGTACCACCAGCCACGGCTTTTCCTCACCCAAACTCAGACAGATCCGTGCGGCCCATGTGCAAGCTGGTGAGAGTTTGCAGGTGCTGAACTTTGTTATTTTTCCCAGGTTAGAGTACGACCTACCTTTTTTTGGCGGCGACTTAGTGACCTTGCCAGGGGGGCACCTAATCGCCATTGATATGCAGCCTTTGTTCCGCGATAGTACAGACTATCAGGCCCGCTATAGCGATCCGATAATGCCGATGTTCGAACGCTATCAGCAGGTTCTGCCATGGGGGGGCGACTTCCCAGAAGAGGCTCAGCCCTTCTTTTCCCCCGCTTTTTTGTGGACACGACCCACAGAGTTAGCTGACGTAACCACCCACGTATTTAATGCCTTCAAAGATTACCTGGATGCTTACATTGGATTTGTGGATCAGGCCCAGCCCGTTACTGACCCAGAGCAGCTGAAAGCCATTGAAGCTGCCCAGCTGAGCTATATCCGCTATCGGGCCGAGAAGGACCCAGCTCGAGGCATGTTGACCCGGT
>CALBPH010000176.1 GCA_937899365.1 uncultured Leptolyngbya sp. | reverse complement strand
ATCTCTTCAGAGAAAGTATCAAATTTTTGCTCGCTTGCTGGAATATTTAAATACAAAAGACATAAGCATTGAGTTTACCGCTAAGAGTGGCAATATCAGGATTGGTGGCAAATCAGTTGATGATGATTTTGTAAGGACCAATGAAAAGGTCAGCGTCCTTCATTCTAATGATGGCAACAATAAGGATCATAATGGCCTTATTCAGCAAATTCAGGCCATGCCTCGAATGAAGGGAAAGCATGACAACTGGGAGGAACTAGACAACACGTCTGATTATCATTCAAGTACTCATGATCCGATGGAGGGTGCAATTGAAGCTGTACTGAAAAGATGTCAATCCTTAGAAAATTTAGTGAATAAAAAGAAAGATAAGAATAACAAGGATACTCAGGAGAGTAGAAATAATAAAAGCAAAAACAAAAAGAAGAGTAAGAAGAAGAAGAAAAGCAAGAATAAAAATGTCAAGATAACTACTACTCTGCAAGATATAATTAAGATCAAAGAAACTGTTGTCAATCTGGAAAACTGGTATACCAACTATGCATTTGGAAGAGAACTGTTGAAATGGGCTAAATAGGTATTAAATGCATGCTACGCATCTATAAGTTCGAATTATGTCAGCTCGCTTTAAAAGTGAATAATGCTTAATTGGTAATTATCTATGACAAATCGCGATCATAAACCTGTTCAGAAGCAACAAATCACTCCCAAGATAGCCGCATTGCCGAAATCTCGATCCTTTTCTTCCGAAATATCTCAAGGAGAAGCCGAGGTGGCACCCAAGCTAGAAATGAATGCTCATCCCTTTCATTTCAACAATCTTACAGTGGGGACGGTTGAGCCAGCTCCATCATCACCCAACCTTACTCAAAACCTAGTTCTGGGTTCAGTCCAAGCAAAGCTAACAATTGGTGAGCCTAACGACAAATACGAGCAAGAAGCAGACAACGTGGCAAAAGCTGTTGTAAAGCATATTGATAGTTCCCAACCAGAGCAAGAACAATCGTCTATTCATCAGATGTCTTCTTCTGTAGCCCCCATGATGCGTTTACCCTTACAGCGTCAGAGTTCTATTCCTGTTGGGTCAGCTAGTCATGACTTTGAGAAAAACTTAAACCAGGCCCGTAGTGGTGGTAGTGCTTTGGCACCTAAGGTACAAAGTCAAATGGAATCGTCTATGGGAGCTGATTTCAGTAGAGTGAAGGTTCATACTGATAGCCAGGCGAATAATCTCAGTCAATCGATTCAGGCAAAGGCTTTTACCACAGGTCAAGATGTTTTCTTTAAACAAGGGGAGTACAATCCTAGCAGCCGTAGTGGACAGGAACTGCTAGCCCATGAATTAACCCATGTGATCCAGCAAAATAGTAGTACTGTTCGACGACGGCCCATTACGGCATCTGCTCAATCTATTATTCAAAGAGACCTTGAGATTCAGGATGTAGATACATCCTATACAGTGGATGAAGTCATAGAAATGTGGGTAATTGAAGACGAACAAAAACCAGTCTTAAAAAGAATTTTACAAACGATCGAAAGTAACCAGACCACATTTGCTACCTGGGATGACCTTGAACAGATGGTTGATTCTGTTGCAGGCGATCAACTTGTCCAGGGGATGGAAAGCCTAAAACAAGATGATTTATCATGGACACCATCCGCAAAATTTGGTGGAGCAAAGTCGCTCAGAATGCAAAACGTATTTTACGGCTGGTTAGTGTATGAAACACTCTCGAAGAATCAAATTGAACGATATAAAGTCACCCAAAATCCAGGGGCGATGAACTGCTATGAAGCTGTACTCTATGGAGCCTACAGAGCAGGATTAGTCACTAAAGACTTTATTATTCGTGCTCTAAAAGTAACAGGTGTAGAGGATGTTTCTTTACCAGAGTGGGTGCAACGATATGAGATTGGCTATGGTAAGTTCGACAGAGCTGCAGCATTTTTGAAACAAATTCTCAAATCGCCTTCTGGCCAATGCGATCCTAAGCAAGCCCGTACAGGTCTACCCACTTTTCCTGACAATATTCCACGGGGCCATATTGTTCTATTTGGTACAGCTGGCCAGCATGTTGCGTTATCCACAGGCAATAAGATTGCTAACAGTCATGGTGAAGCCAAAGAACACTATGGTGACAAGGGCCATGAAATTCTTGAATTAGACAGCACAACCGACGGGGTAGAGTCATCAACAGTAGAAGACGCCGTCGCTAGAAACTCAGCTTACCGTTCCTTTGTTTCTTGGGGGCCACTACCGTCTGTATAGCTTTGATTCAGGCTCATATTCCCCACTATCATCAATATCGGTGTCTACGAAGTGACCCATTAGGCTGTCAAGAACCTGCAGCAAAGGAACAAACACGTTGTCAACATTGTTATTTCCCAGCTACCTTACCTGAGGGAGGACAGCTCTTCGGTAAACAAGGCCAATATCAAATTGGTCAGAGTTTAGGGCAACGTGGTATCGGCAGACTCTATCAAGGCATCCGTCTAAGTTCAGAAGAACCCGTTATTATTCAAGAATATTTACTACCCGAAAAGTATTTTAGTGCCTAAGAACAGTAACAATATCAGGAATTATTTACTACACTTGCAGGTCTCTCTTTAGCAGATGGACGTGTCCAGGATGCCAGAATCGTTCTGCCGTTAGAAGCCATTGCTGATTCATCCGGTGAGCGCTGCTATTTGGTGACATCATCTGTAGACAGCAGCCCAACACTCAATCGCTACTGCGCTAGCCATGGCCCCTTTGATAGCAATGCAGTGCTATCGATTCTTAACCAGGTATTGCAAACTCTAATCTTCTTACACCAGCAAAAGTTTACGCTGCCAGCCGGTCAAGTGCAGGAGGGGATTATCCATGGCAATC
>CALBPH010000175.1 GCA_937899365.1 uncultured Leptolyngbya sp. | reverse complement strand
GCTCAATACCTTGTCGTCTCAAGCATTCATTTTGCTAGAGCGCTGGATGGATCCCTTGAACAAAACGAAAAAGCTAAAAACTGCCGTGGTAGCCGATTCAATAGAATCGGCCAGTCCCTAACCTCCGACAGAGCAAAAGCAGCGATATCTGCCACGGCTGTGCCATGGCGAGTGGATTGGGGTACATGCCCTGTCTGAGCCCAATGCTGGGGCAGATGTTTACAGTCTAAAAACCCAGGCCAAAAAGTGTGACGGTGGCTATGTGCTAAACGGTAGCAAAAAGTTTGTCACCTGTGCCCCCATCTGTGATTTGGCCTTGGTCTTTGCCACCGTTGACCCTAGTCTGGGTAAGTGGGGAGTCACCGCTTTTCTAGTGGAACGTTCGTCGGATGGATTCTCCACCGGTCCTGTCAAGGACAAAATGGGGCTACGGACAGTGCCCTTTGGAGAGATTTTCTTTGAGAACTGTTTTGTGCCCGAAGCCAATCGGCTGGGGCCAGAGGGGGCGGGTTTTAGCTTTTCCCACAATTCATTAGAATACGACCGTTGTTTTAACCTGGCCAGCGAGCTGGGGACAATGGAGCGCCAGCTGGAGAAAACCATTGCCTACGCCAAGTCACGGGAACAGTATGGTCAGCCCATTGGTAAGTTTCAGTCGGTGTCAAACCGGGTGGCTGATATGAAGCTGCGGCTGGAAACCGCCAGACTGCTGCTGTATAAGGTGGCGTGGCTCAAAGAACGAGAACAGCCCGCCATGCTGGAGGCGGCGCTACTCAAGCTATATCTCAGTGAGTGTTTTGTGGCGTCGGGGCTAGACTCAGTGCGCATCCACGGGGGAAATGGATATCTCACTGAATATGAGATAGAGCGAGACCTGCGAGATGCCATTGGTGGGGTGATTTATGCAGGCACCTCAGATATTCAGCGCAACATTATTGCGCGTTCGTTGGGGCTTTAGCGATGATGTATTTGTTGTCTCACATTTTAGACCGTTCCGCCGAGCAGTTTTCTGAACGCGAAGCGTTTCGCTGTGAGGGGAAACGTCTTACCTATGGCGAACTGTTACAACAGGCAAATGGCCTAGCCCATACCCTGATTGACCTGGGGGTGCAGCGGGGAGACCGGGTAGGCATTTACCTGAGTAAGAGTCTGGAGAGTGCCGTCGCCATCTACGGCATCTGGAAAGCTGGGGCTGCCTATGTGCCGGTAGATCCCAGTGCGCCATAGGCCCGCACGGCTTATACCCTTGACCACTGCGGCATCCGCCACCTGATTACCCAAAAATCTAAGCGGATGCGGATGGCAGATTTGCTCACAGCCGCCCCCAAGCTGAGCTGCATCATTGGCCTGCCAGAGAGTTTTACCCTACCTCGCCCAGTACAGCGTCGTGACTGGTCAAATATTCTCCCCAGTGACACGTCGCCCCCTGTCCGCGTGATGGAGCAAGACCTGGCTTATATTATGTATACCTCGGGGTCTACGGGCACACCCAAGGGGATTATGCACACCCATCGCAGTGGTCTAAACTATGCGCGCATGGCGGCCCACACCTATGGTTTGACCCATACAGATCGCCTGGGCAATCACTCGCCCCTGCACTTTGATATGTCCACCCTCGACTACTTCTCAGGGCCGCTGGTGGGGGCAACAACGGTGATTATTCCTGAAGCCTATACCAAGATGCCCGCCAGTCTCTCTCAGCTGGCCCAGGATGAAGCGTTAACCATCTGGTATTCGGTACCGTTTGCCCTGATTCAGCTATTGTTACGGGGCGTGTTAGATGAGAGAGATCTGCGCTCGCTGCGATGGGTGTTGTTTGGTGGCGAACCCTACCCGGCAAAGTACATGTATGGCCTCATGGAGCGCCTACCCCAGGCACGTTTTAGTAATGTGTATGGTCCGGCAGAAATCAATCAGTGTAGCTATTACCATGTGCCACCGCTAACAGACGGACGGGCTGTTGCAGCGGAGGTCGCCCCCATTGGCCAAATTTGGGCCAATGCCGAAGAGCGCGTAGTGGATGACCAGGACCAACTAGTGGCGTCTGGGGAGGTGGGTGAACTACTGGTACGCACCCCCACCATGATGAACGGCTACTGGCAGCGGCCCGACCTGAATGAGCGGGTTTTCTACCGGACTGAGGTCGCCCATCAAACGGCGGTGTTCTATCGCACCGGGGATTTGGTGCAGCAGCTGCCGGATGGTAACTATCAGTTTGTGGGTCGCAAGGACCGGCAGATTAAAACGCGGGGCTATCGCATCGAGCTAGATGAGGTGGAAGCGACATTGGTGGGGCATCCCCAGGTGGAAGAAGCCGCCGCCTACGGGGTGCCCCTGGCGGGGGGCAGCCAACAGATTGAGGCGGCGGTGATTTTGAAACCGGATGGGGGGCTGGATGAGGCTGAGCTAAAACGCCAGGTGGCGGAACGATTGCCGGCCTATGCGGTGCCGGAAAGGGTTGCGATCGCACCCTCCTTCCCCCGCACCACCAGTGGCAAAATCGACCGGCGCACCTTACAAACCCAAGCCATTGCCCGACTACAAGCCGCCGCCGAATCCCGTGACCCCTCAACTATTTCGCCCTAGGAGAAAACCTATGCCCCCCACTCCACCTGTCCAACCCCAAGACAGCGCCAACCATCAGTCAGTGCTCCAAACCTACATCAGCGATGTGCTACTCAATGGCCGTATGCAGGTTGAAGCCGACGACGACCTGCTGATGGGAGAAATCATCGACTCCCTGGGGATGATGCGGCTAGTTGCTTTTGTCGAAGAGACCTTTGCCCTTAAGGTTCCCCTAGAAGACATTACGATTCAACACTTTCGCACCATCGAAGCCATTGATCAGTATCTAGTGGGGAGAATCAGCCATGG
>CALBPH010000174.1 GCA_937899365.1 uncultured Leptolyngbya sp. | reverse complement strand
GGGGGCGGCTAGCCATAGTACTTGGCGAGGCTGCAGATAGCCCATGTGCCAATTTTGCCAGCTGCCTGTGCTGGCGGTTACTAAAATCGCTAAAAGGCTGGTGGCGGTGGCTTGGTCGATGGTAAATCCCAGTAGTAATAAGAGGGGCACCATCAACACACCTCCTCCAATGCCCAACAGACCTGCTAAAAGGCCTGACGATAAACCGCCTAGAATTAACAGTGCAATATCTGTGGGGGTCATGGGTTGGTGGGGTAGATGTCAAAGCATGCTGTCACAGTTAGCCTAGGAGATTGCAGGTCTATTTTCACGTCTATCTTGAAGACAGAAGTGGGGGCTGTTATGTGCGATCGCAAGCCCATCAAATCAAGCCAGCCCTAACAAACATCGGCCCCATCTTTCCCATCTTTGGCAGCCGATGGGCAACAGGCCTAGCCAGAAATCAACAACGTGCCCCAGGCTTAGCAACCTGAGGCACGTTGACGCGATATACAATTTTCCCGAGAGTCAACTCGTTAGGACTGAGTCAAGATAGGATCCAAATTGACATACTGTTCAACCGTATTCGCCAAATCATTAAGCATGGCATCCCGTTGTTCACGGTAATTGGCAATACCGGTGGGCAGCGACCCTAGCCCGCGCTGCTGCCGTAGACGATTGAGCCAAGCACGTCTCCAAGGACCATTATCAAAGATGCCATGGAGATATGTACCCCACAAGGATTCGGTCTCATCGACGATGCCTAAGCTGCGATCGTCAAAAATAGGGTGAAATTTTGGCCCCGGCTCGCCACCTTCGGGGGTCATCACTAGCTGCGTTCGACCATGATGAATCTCGTATCCATTGACCGGTAATCCCTCCTGGGGAAACTTGGAACTCACGGACCGCTGACGCGCCACCTTATTTTGAGTAATGACCGTCCGTAGGGGTAAGATACTCAACCCCCTAAAGCGCCCTTCTTGTCCCTCCAATCCTTCCGGATCGGCGAGCATTTGCCCCATTAGCTGGAATCCACCACAAATGCCTAGCACCGTGCCACCGGCAGCGGCGTAGTTTTGAATTGCCTCTGCCATGCCAGTGCGCTGCAAAATTAAGAGGTCAGCAATGGCTGTTTTAGTCCCCGGTAAAACAACGGCGTCGGGATGGCCTAAATCATCCTTAGGGCTCAGGTAGCGGACATTGACAGATGGCTCGGCTTCTAAGGGGTCAAAGTCCGTGAAGTTTGAAATGCGGGGTAGGCGAATCACCGCAATATTCAGTTCGGCCGATTGCTTTTCTACGGGCCGCTCCATCAACGATAGGGAATCCTCCGCTGGAAACGCACCATCAATCCAGGGAATAACACCGAGGACAGGAATGCCTGTGCGTTCTTCTATCCAGTCAAGCCCGGGCTGTAGCAGACTTTTTTGACCGCTAAACTTATTAATAATAATGCCTTTGACCAAGGCGCGTTCTTCGGGGGCAAGCAGTTCAAGGGTGCCAACGATGTGGGCAAATGCCCCGCCCCGATCAATGTCTGCCACCAAGATGGTGGGAGCTTTGAGGGCGGTGGCAATCCGCATATTAGCCAGATCCCGCTGTTTAATATTGATTTCGGCGGGATTGCCGTCCCCTTCACAAATTAAGAGGTCAAAGTCTTGACCCAGACGAGCCAGGCTTTCTTGAACAGCCTGCCAACCGCTCTCGAAGTAGGTTTCATGGTAGTGAGTGGCCGTGGTTTGACCGACGGGTCGCCCTTTGATGATGACTTGAGATGTGGTGTTGCCCTGGGGTTTAAGCAAGACCGGATTCATCTCGGCTTGGGGAGATAAGCCAGACGCCCAGGCCTGGACCGCTTGCGTATAGCCAATTTCAGCGCCGTTAGCGGTGACGTAGGCGCTAGGAGTCGTATTCTGTCCTTTGAAGGGAGCAACCCGCCAACCACGACGGCTGAGCATTCGACAGAGTGCTGTCACGAGTAGAGATTTCCCTGCGTGGGATGTTGTCCCCACTACCATAATGGCCTTCATGCTAGAGCGTCTCCCGGTCCAATTAAATTATTACTGGTTGAAATATCGAGTTGGAATATCAATTTGGAATAACGGCCTTTCAATACAAGGTATCGGTAATCGTACTGCGTCAAGCTACGAATTGCGGATTGGTTAGCACTATTGCCTAACTGTGTTAGCACTATTGCCTAACCCTACCCAAACTAAATCATTTAAACGACGTTGGGTAACGCCTTGCTGCTAGTCCTTTTACATAGCTGCGGTCTCAAAGTTAACCTGGCTATCGTAGCCATGTCGGTAGTCTTAACCAGCGATTTTTGGTGTTGAGTACATAATCCACGAGGCTGCCTGTAGAATCCGGACGACCTGCGGACTCCCATTGTTCAACCAGTTGACGACCGATGGGCGTTAGTCGAAAGCTGTCGGTCAGTCCTTGTCCATCGACTTCTCGACGGACAATGCCGACAGTCATTAGCCAACCTAGGTGGTTGTCGGCGGCTATATCTGATAGGGGTTGACGGGTGTAGCCATTGAGCATGCCGCGATCGTCACTAATGGCTCTGAGGGAAACGCTGTTGGATCGCATGGCTGCTAGCAGCTTCATGTAAAACGGGGCACAGCGTACTGCTCGTTGAGCACGGGATAAGGTTTTGGGGCGGTCGGGTAGGGAAGAGGAGGTCATGGAGGTGGGCAGTGGGCAATGAACAGTGGGCAGTAATGGGGTGAGCGTTTTTATCTAGGGATGTTACGGGGCGAGATTGTCGCTGGGTTCCTCATCATTAGTATCCCCCGCTATTGCCTTAGCGTCTGCATTTGGAGAGCTGCCAGCAACATAGACAGGGAAACGGTTGAGCAGATAGGCTGCCCGTCGAGCCGTGGATTTGACGGTGTCGGGCAAAAAGGGAACGTGGGGAATTTGGGACAAGATATCCAGGGTACGTCGGAGGATACGTACGACATCGCCTTCGTCAAGGCTAGTGTTTTGACACAGCTCATTCCATTCAGTTTCTAAGGCCCATTCTTCGACGAGGGCGATGAGATTCCACTCTAGGGGGACGGGCAAGGTGACCTGATAGTGACGCTGCTGCTGAAACATTTGCCGCCGGATGGAGCGCAGACCGTCAAGGGATTCTACGACTGGGTCAGAGGTGTGGTATCGGGTCCAGGTGTCCGGGCGGCTGATTTCGGTCACGATGGCGGCACAGGCGGCGGCAAACTGGTGGGGTTGGAGGTGGTCAAACTCACCTGACCCTAAGGCTAGGGCGAGCCAAAGTTCGTTTTCTCCTCGGATGGCGGCGGCCATCTTTCCAAAGTTGGTGGGCTGGTTGTTTTCAAGACCGCCAAAGGCTTCGAGAATGGCCATTAAATTGAGAAATTCTTCCCAGTAGCGGCTGGCATATTTTTGGTATTTGACGTTGCGATCGCGAAGTTCAGCCTCTAACGTCTGTAGCCGCATCTGTTTTTTTAACAGCGACTTGGGTTTGCCAAACTGATTGAGCGGATGATTCTCTAGCATGGCTTCTACTGACTGCATGCGATCGCGCTGTTCTTTTACCTCTGGAGCTAGTTCATCAAGGGTAGGTATTTCCTTCGGGATTAAGTCCGCTACCTCACCACTGGTCGCATCGCCGCGGCATTTATTGCCAGCTCTGAGGGCCAGGGTGGCCGGTGGCGTCAGGTTATCCACCGCCGCAATGCGTTCGAAGTTTGTATAGAGCCCAAAAACATCCCGTGGGGCCGCCATGATCCAGCGATTGTCATCGGTCAGACAGGCCAGATAGAGCACCTGGCTAGACCCTTGCAGTTTGGCCACCAGCACCGCCGGTAAGGGATTGTGTACCGGAATGTGCTTTCCCTTAAGGGAAAGCACCGTGCCTGTGACAGCAAAGCTGGCTGCCGTTTCCAGATCGCCTGACAGAGTCTCGGTAGCCTGGGTGTCCAAAATTTTGAGCAGACGTCGTTCCTCGCGCAACCGCTCCCGCAGCTTGCCATACTCGGCAATAGTATCGGCCCCAATCGCCGTCAGCTGTTCGCGAATAAGTGCGATATTCTTTTCCACGTCGTCAATGGCCTGCTGTTGGGGCGCCAGGTGCAATGTGGAAAGATAT
Organism: uncultured Leptolyngbya sp.; assembly: GCA_937899365.1. Classification (GTDB taxonomy): domain Bacteria; phylum Cyanobacteriota; class Cyanobacteriia; order Phormidesmidales; family Phormidesmidaceae; genus Leptothoe. The sequence continues at coordinate 189 of CALBPH010000174.1, read as the reverse complement.
TGACCAAAGCTGCGCTCAACCAGAGCCCGAGTTTCCTCTAAAGAATGGGTTTGGAGCAGGTTGAGCACCATGCCATAGCTAGGGGTGAACTGACTCACCAGCGGGTCTGGCTTGGCCAAGGCCAGATAACCAGCTTCCTTCGCTCCTTCAAAGGGGGTTTCCACGGTGACTACATGGCCTTCCACATCC
>CALBPH010000173.1 GCA_937899365.1 uncultured Leptolyngbya sp. | reverse complement strand
AATAATTGGCTTGAAATCTCGCTCTGCTCTAAGCGCACTGAAATATGACTTAGATGAAGGTCATTCATTTATGCATCAGGCCAGTATAGTAACAGTCATGTTCGTATATTGTGAGTCAAATACACTATTTCATAGTAGAAATCCATTCGCATCTGGTGGTGTCTATGAAGATCCAGCTACAGGTGCTGCATCAGCAGCATTTGCTGGTTACCTTAGAGATATAAAGTGGCCGCATTCTGGAGTGATAAATATCGTACAGGGGGAAGATATGGGTTCTCGTTCATTAATAAACGGCAGGTTCTCAGATGTACCCGGGTCATCCATACGAATATCTGGTGCAATAAGGTTCATCGAAAATTAAGTTAGTGAAAAGGGCTATGTCCCGGTGCATTCGAATGCTTACCTTTCGGGTTAGGCATGATGAACCGAAAAGTTAGATAGGCTATAGGACAACGTCTCGCAGATAACCTCATCCCGAGGATCAGCAACGCCCAGTGTTTAAGGTGCTCATAACCTTTGCTCTTTAGAGTGGCTTGACTACTGCGCCCCATCTAAGTCTCCTCAATCCACAACCGACTATCTTCAGAAAGCTCAGATTCAGACCTCACTAATCTTTTCGAAACAAGTCAACTCGAAAATCAGCAGTGACGCAAAGCTGATCTAGTTGAGATACCTGTTCTTGAAAATCCTTGGATGTGCGAAACTGCATTGGAGTCATGGCAATGAGAGCTACTAGGCCATCACTTTTTAATAACATTTCTAACTGAACCCGTCTACAACCCACATTGGTAAGTCCATCAATTTCCATCCGAGGTTGCTTGACGGGGCGAACCTCCCGATAGGCCAGCTTCCTCAGCTCAACCAGATGACTTTCCCCCGGTGATACACGACAAAGTAAGGCTCCTTTCTTTAGCACCCGTGGAATATCAGGGCTGGTCGGTGCCATAATCACCGTAACGGCATCAAACACCTTACTCAAAAAAGGTAGACGCATGGTACTGGCAACAACAAACTGTGCAGTTGACTGCTTACAGGCCGCTCTCACAGCTACCTTAGAGATGTCTAAGCCGTAGACCTTACTGGCTGCTTCACAAAATGCAGCGGTGAAATACCCTTCGCCACAGCCTAAATCTGCCAGACAGCGGGGCTGATCAATCAAATTTACTAACTCATCAGCAAGGGGTTTGTAATGTCCAGCTCCCAAAAAGCGGCTTCGTGCTGATACCATTTCTGGATTATCGCCAGGTTCAAGGCTGCGTTTTCTGTTAGCAGGCAACAGATTTACGTACCCTTCTTTAGCAATGTCAAAGGTATGCCCCCCACGGCACCGAAATACTCGACCGGTTTAGGAAAGTGGGCTGGAACATATGGGACATGAATACACCATGGCACTGATTGTACCGCAGTAGCTCGTACTGCCTAGGTATCACAATGAGGGCATTCACCCCATTGTCGCTCAGGTAGTTTCCTGGAGACAGCTTGTGGGGACTCAACTTGAAAGCGATGAAATGACCCAACTTCATTTTGCGACCTGGAATAGGCTACTGCGGACCTATGTGGATGACCAGGGTCGTATAGCCTATGGCCGTTGGCAACAGGAATCACTGCCGGAATTGGAGCAGTGGTTAGCGGATATGA
>CALBPH010000172.1 GCA_937899365.1 uncultured Leptolyngbya sp. | reverse complement strand
GCCGTTAGTGGGTGGCTCAGGCGCACCAGGTTACTGACTCTCGGTATCTGCGAACAGTACCGTACTACTGGCACCATTAGGATCAATGGTGTAATCGCTGACGTTGGTAACTGCGTTTTGATCTTCAGGGGCGATCTGATCCGCTGTTACCAATGAGAGGGAGGCCTCTACCAAACCATCAAAGGTTTCTGGCAAAAAAGTGTCAGGCTCGACGTTGTCAAAAACGTCGAGCGTAACCGTTGCAAATGTAGACCCTTCGGTAATTTGGACCGCTAGGCCAGAATTATCAACGTTGGTTTGGGTGGCTAGAAGATTGAGATTTTCAAATTGAGGATTTGCGATCGCACCCGGCAAATCCAGTCGATTTAAGATTTGCTCAGTATTGCTGTCAATATAAACCTTTAACCCACCCGCAGGGGCTGGCTCATCTAAGTCAAACCGAAGTGTTAAAGAAGTTCCTTGATCTTCAACCAGAGCGTTGAGATCACCATCAAACGTAGTGGAAGTGGATAAACTAACCTGAACCACAGCGAACAATTCTCCAATATTATTTAGCTACAAATGCGTCTAACAATCTGAATTCTCAATCTCAGCTACGACAAAATTGACATACCAGAACATGCTTGCCCAGAGACTTTACATGACTCGTCTAGTGGTCACGTAACATTGGACAAACAAAACAGCTAGCAGACTGCCTCTCCTTCGGAAGCAGTACAGTTAACTATTAACTCAACAGATGAAACGATAATTTTCTGGGATCACCTTGTGTTCAATAAGGCTTGACTCCGATTAATGATGCATAACGAGTGAAATTCAGAACATATACGGAAGCACTTCTTCAAGCGCTCCTGCAAACTCAAAAGAGAGCACCTACAACGACAGTTAAACTACACACAAAAAAGATGCATCTTGGCAGATACATAATGTCCCCCTGGACAAGAGTTAAAGGAATTAAAGTATTGAATTTTGTTTAATCCCCATCTATTAGTTATTGGGATTGGATGTCAATAACCAATGGATTTTATAGTACCATCCTTTTTTCTGTGAGCTGTGAACTATTTCTTAAAAAGTTATTACGAAAAGCCTCATTCAATACATTAAGGGGATTTTCGATAACGCTCACTTATCGTTTCCTTCAGATGATTCCAATACAAACTATTGAACGGGCAAGATTTAGCATCAGACGCTTAAACCCTGACTCCAAAAAATCTGTAGCTCTTTAGCCTGCTTAAGAATATGGATGGTCACAAAACATACTGGCTGTAGTCCAGGCAACATTTTTCGATGTAAGAGTTTCAGGCAGCCGTGATATCAGCTAAAGCTTATTGTCTGCCAGAATATCTGTAAAGCTCTATCAGCAGACCCAAAGACATAATTCTGTTAAGCAAAGTTGTAAAACAATAGCACAGACTACCGACGGCAACAATAGAGATCGCACTCCAACAATACAACAAAGCAATACCACTGCCTGGTCCGGTCCCAAGCCAGGAACCAAACACTGGCGCTAACCACCCGCCAGATGCCATCGCCGGTTCAAACACATAGTCAGCTAGGGGACCCGCAAGCAGGGGAGAGCATGCCCCCACCAATAATCCCACCAACGTATCCGCCGCCAGCACCTTACCCTGAATCGCTGGC
>CALBPH010000171.1 GCA_937899365.1 uncultured Leptolyngbya sp. | reverse complement strand
AACGATCGCCTTACGACTGCATTAGGTTTTGCCATCGGAAGCCTCTTAGGCTATGGCCTTAAACTCAACGCTCAAACCCAGCGCACAAGAGCAAGAGGCCAATGACCTTTGGCAAACCATCCAACAGGGGACAGACCTGCTCAGCAAAACTATTCTGGCCGTCATAGCTTTTTCTGTCTGGTAATCCTATGCCCTATGGGGAGATAAAACGCTACAAGCGTGATGGATAACAGAGCAAACAGATCTATTTACTTGATGTCGTAAGCTGTATTGAGACTAAGGGAAATTTGTAATGCGTCGGTCCATGGTTAAGTGTTCAACGAATGGTTTGGGTTTGGTAATGAGAACTACAATTTTCCGTTGGAAAGGCTTCACCCTCGCACCAACCCTGATGTTTCATTGCGCCACCAGCCTTCTATGGCTAAGTCTAAGCAGCGCTCAAACTTTTGTCGCCTCTGCAGCTCTACAGCCAGATAGCAATCCAGCGGCAGTCCGTCTAACCCAGGCAGCAGCAGATGCAGCCTATGTTCTAGCCCAGCGTCGTATTCAACAGGCTCATGAAGCCCAGGCAACGTTTTTAGATTTAGGCTCACTCGGGTTAAAAACGATACCCCCAGAAATCGGTCAGCTCGAGAATTTAAAGACGCTGATTCTTAAGGGAAATGAGCTAACACATTTACCAGCAGAACTCGGCCAGCTCGAGAATTTAACCCGGCTGGAACTTCATGGAAATCAGCTAACGCGCCTACCAGTGGTTCTGGGCCAGCTTAAGACTCTGGAAAAGCTAGATCTCAAGGGAAATGAGTTAACGAATCTATCGGCGGAACTGAGTCAGCTCAAGAATTTGACGCAGCTGAATCTTGATGGCAATCAGTTAACAACTTTACCGGTAGAAATCGGCCAGCTGACTAGTCTGGAAGATTTGAATTTGAGCAGGAACCCACTAACGAGTGTGCCCGCTGAACTGGGTCAGCTCACAAATTTGAAACATCTGTCTGTTTTTGAAAATCAACTAACGAGTTTGCCCGCTGAACTGGGTCTGCTTGAAAATTTAACACGGCTAAATCTCTGGCGAAATCGCCTGACAAGTGTCCCTTCTGAACTCGGTCAGCTGGCAAATCTGCAAGAGATAAATCTGAGGGAAAATGGTTTAACGAATTTACCTGCAGAATTCGGTCAGCTTGAGAATCTGCGAGTTTTGTCTCTCAGTAAAAATCAATTAGAGAACGTACCACCCGAACTGGGTCAGCTCGCAAATTTGCGGGGTCTATCCCTTGATGAAAATCAGTTGACGAGTATACCGGCAGACCTGGGTCAGCTGGAAAGTTTGACGTGGCTGATTCTTCGTGAAAATCAGCTAACGAGTGTACCAGCAGAGCTGGGTCAGCTCGTAAATCTGGAATCTTTGTCTCTCGGTGATAACCAGCTGACAAGCGTACCGGCAGAGCTGGGTCAGCTCGTAAATCTACGAGCTCTAGAGCTGAATAATAACCAGCTGACGAGCGTGCCTCCTGAATTGGGTCAGCTTAATCTTCTTAGTCTAAGCCTCACTAACAACCAGCTAACACACATACCGCCTGAACTGGGTCAACTCAATATTTTGGAAGAGTTGGATCTCTCCAACAACCAACTGAGTAACTTGCCCGCTGAATTTGGTCAGCTTGCTAATTTGCGATCGCTACATCTCAGCAGTAACCAACTGACAAGTATCCCTCCTAACATTGGTCAACCTGAGCATCTTCATACCCTTGACCTTTCCGATAACCAATTAACCAGCTTGCCTGATGAGTTGCTGCTACTGTCTGACGTTGTTGAGCTTAACCTGGGTGGCAATCCCTTACCACCGGAGATAATAGAGCAATATTCACGCTGAAGCACTGAGTTTTCCTGCCGTTCTAATAATCTGCCCTGCTAAAACCGCTGCCCCAAACCCATTGTCGATATTCATCACGCCAATCCCTGCAGCGCAAGAGTTTAACATTGTCAACAAGGCTGACACACCACCAAAGCTAGCGCCATAGCCCACACTGGTCGGCACCGCAATTACCGGACAGTCTGCTAGCCCCGCAACAACACTGGGTAATGCCCCTTCCATCCCGGCAACAACAATCAACACATCGGCACTATCCATCACGTCGCGATTGTTCAACAACCGATGAATCCCTGCTACGCCCACATCCCACAGCCGCGATACCTGATATCCAGATAGCTCTAATGTCATCGCCGCTTCTTCCGCCACGGGCAGATCTGCTGTCCCCGCCGTGAGAATTGCAATTGTGCCTGGATAGTCTGTGGCCACAGACGCTGGCTGCAGCGCACATATGCGAGCCGTTTCGTAATAGCGCAGGGTTGGCAATGCCTTTTGCAGCTGTCCATATACCTCAGGGCTAATGCGCGTTGCCATCACCACCGGATTTTCTGGCGCCATTGCTTGAAAGATTTTTATCAGCTGCTCCACTGTCTTATCTTGTCCCCAAATTACCTCTGGGAATCCCGTCCGCAGCTTGCGATGATTGTCAATTTTGGCAAAGTTATCAACGGGCTGATAGTCCAAATGCTTGAGCTTATCAAAGGCGGTATCTGGGCTAAGCTGCCCCTGGGCAACCGCGGTCAACAAATCACGTAAGGCAGCAGGCTGGGTCACGGTGGAAACGAAAATTTGTAAGGACGGTTTTTAGGCTAGCGTTTTTTGGAAACGGTTGCTGGTATCACCCGTAGGGGCGTGCCATGGAACGCCCCTACGATGGCACGTGATAATGTGACCATTGCAATGCCACACACAAACCGATGGCGGTAGACGTCCTAATTTTGACCAACGGCCCCGGAGAGGTCTCCACCTGGGTTAAACCTGTGGTGCAGCAGCTGCGCAAACACGAGCCCGACCACGGCAAAATGCGTCTATCGGTGATGCTGTCTCCCTGTCCCCACGCATCGGGCGGTGAAACGGATTCCCTAAGGTCCTACTCAGAAGTAGACCGGGTTCAAGGCCCAGCAGATTTTTTCCGATTTCTTTTATCAGGTAAAACTACGGATAATTGGGCCTGGCATAGCCAGGGCGTGGTTGTCTTTCTCGGTGGCGACCAGCTGTATGCGGTGTGGGCGGCCAAACGTTTGGGCTATCGCACCACGGTCTATGCTGAATGGGAGCCCCGCTGGCTCAACTGGGTGGATCGGTTTGGCATGATGCAGGGGGGCACGAAAGTTGCTGCTAAATATCAATCTAAGCTAACGGTGGTGGGGGACCTGATGGCGGATGTGGAGTCGGCTGCTAGTCAAGCGCTTCCCTTTGGGGCTGATACCCAGGTGATTGGTCTGATGCCAGGCTCTAAACCGGATAAGCTGCGACCGGGAGTGCCCTTGTCTCTGGCCATTGCCCAACACCTCCACCAAACCCATCCCCATCTAGAATTCATCATCCCCGTTGCTCCCACGGTTTCTCCAGACATCCTGGCTAAGTATGCTGACCCTGCTCAAAATGCCACCGTCGAGGTCATGGACGGCCCCCAGGCCCGGCTGATTACCCCTGACGATGGTTTTCCCTGTCTACAAATTAAAGATGGTCCCAACGTCAATCTGTGGACGGATTTTCCTGCCCACGGTCTGCTTAAACGCTGTACCCTCTGTGTCACCACCGTCGGAGCCAATACGGCCCAGTTGGGATCCCTGGCGGTGCCGATGGTGGTGCTGCTGCCTACCCAGCAGCTAGATGTGATGCGTACCTGGGATGGTCTTTGGGGGTTGCTGTGTCAGCTGCCTGTGGTGGGTACGGTGCTGACTAAATTGATTAATACGGTTGCGATCGCATATATCCAGCGTAGCCAAAAGCGGTTTGCCTGGCCCAATATTTGGGCCCAGGACGAGGTGGTGCCAGAGCTGCTGGGACGGATTACGGCTAAGGAAGTTTGCGATCGCATCTCCACCTATCTAAACCACCCCGAACAGCTAGACGCCATGAGCCAAAAACTTCGCGACCTTCGGGGGCCATCGGGAGCTGCCGCCCGCTTCGCCAGCCTGATCCTCGAGCCGCTAGACTGCCCGCAAA
>CALBPH010000170.1 GCA_937899365.1 uncultured Leptolyngbya sp. | reverse complement strand
ACAGGTATTTAACCCCACCCATAGCCTCCAGCTGTTTCACCAAAGGCGGCGTAAACCGAGGTGAGTCAATCAGAATATTGCCCTCAGGCCGCTGAATCAAATAGCTCGCCGCCCCATAAGACTTTTCAGAATGGTAGCCACAGTGATAGACATTGGCCTCAACTAAGTCAGGCAGGTCAGCCTGGGTCTGCTTAATATCCCTCGGCGCAGACACTGTACCAATGGACGCTGTCGGGCAGGATAAGAGCGCCTTTAAGGCTTGAACCCGCTGTTCTGAGGTTGTTGGTTGGGTATGTACCGCCGACATATCGCCATCTCGACCAAACACGTCAGGGGCCATCCACCGACAGGTATCGCAGTCAATACAGCTGGTATCAACAAAAAAATCCCCGTCTACATTTTCTGGGCGACGGGCTTTGAGCTGTGCCATCACGCTATCTTACGCACCCCTTTTTCTACACTTCAAGTTTAGTAAATGCATCCAACGGCTGTGTAGTTACCGATAGGTGCACGCTATGTCTCTTCCGTATTAAGTTTTGGATTTTATAAAATTCCTATCCCTAAACAGAAAATAGACTATGGACAACTACACTAAACAATTTTCCAAGCAATTTTGGTTACTCGTACTGTTGATCACTAGTCTGAGCGGGTGTAACCATAACAACGCCATTACGCAATCAACAGAATCCGAAGCAACAACAGTCTCAGAAACGTTAACCGCAACTGATTCTCCAACAAAAATCTGTCCGATACCTCCAGCAGGAAAGATTCCAGGATACCAGCCAGGTAAGGTAGAGCCGTCCTTATCTCAAAAGACAATACAAATTATCTCGCCAATTCTTGATGAAGGCGATCGCAACTTTTACACAGGGTTACGACAACAGCCAATCCAGTTTTGCGGCACCGCCAAAGACAACATTATCAACGTAAAACTCTTTGCCACAGGTGCCTACATTTATGAGCAGAAATATCCAGACCCATCGGAACCAACGCTACTCCTCGGCGAAGCGACGGTAGAAAACGGGGTGTGGTTCATTGCCCATGAGTTTAAAGAAGATGTCATAGGCAAACGCTATGTACTGGCCAGGGGATATGATGCCAACGATCAGCCTGTGGAAGAAACTGGCATTTTTCTAACCATTGCCGATATCAATCCTGGATTTTAATCAGTCACAATACAGAATTACGATGCCACCCTACCTAGCCCTGCAACTGACGTTGCAAATCATCCACAGGGTTAATAATCAGTCTGTTGGTACCCTGTTTATCCTCTGCGTGAACTGAAGGGCCAGAATGGGCCGCCGTCTTAGACCAAAACAAGATTTCAGCACTGTTTTGGGGTAGCGGTTTCCCTGTTCGCGCGGTCAACCAAACCAGTGGTGGGGCGGGTAGCTTATGGTCACCACCGTCGTTGAGTTTAATGCCCGCCAATACGGTTAAAACCGCTGTCATGTCCCGAACTAAACCCGTTTTAGCGGTCCATAGTTCAGTTGCTAAGCCCTGCTGCTGTCCATAGTGATAGAGTGAAGCCGCCGCGATGACAGCACGCTCAAAACTGTCAATGGTCCAAGTATTACTATCAATATCCCAAGTATTAGAGGTATCTAGGGCGATAATCATACTCTGGTGGCTTGTGAGTACCTCTAGCTCTCGTACCCGCAGTTCGCCATAGCGCGCACTCGTTCGCCAGTGGATTAACCGGGTGGGGTCACCCCAGCGGTAGGGGCGGAGGGCTCGGGTCAAGCCTTCAGTTCCCGTGGCATTAATGGCGGTCTTTTGCAGCCGCTGCCGACCCGTTTCATCACCGAGCGCATCTATAACCGGACAGCGATCTAGGGGCAATATTTGAGGATACACAACGGCCTTAGCTTTGGCTGGGTGCAAACGGCTACACCAAAATAAACCGAGGGGCGCTGCCGTACGTAGCCGCACCTCGGGCCAGGTGTAAATGCCCCGCCGCTGGGTGGGGATTTCGTAGCGCCAGGTGTATTGGCCATGGGGAACTAGGGTTGCGATCGCACAAATTTTTACCCCCCCTAACCGCTCAGGAACCAAATCCTGCAGCTGCAGTAAACTCTTAGACTGCGCCGTCGTATTTTTCAGCGTGAGCACCATCGACAGCGCTTCCCCAGCAGACACAGGCCCGGGTACCTGGCGAGTAATCGCTAAACCCTGCAATCCGCGCTGAGGCAAAATCGATGACACCGATAGTAGGGCAATGGTGACACCGCTGATCACATATAGCCAACCAGCCATCGTATTGGTCGCCGCCCCCAAGAAACAAAGGGTAATCCCCAGGAGCACCCAGCCGCTGTAGGCAGGCGTCACCCAATTGTTTTCTAGCCAGCGAGATAAGCGTTTTAGCATAGAAATTAGCAAATGCCCCATTACGACGAGCTGCTTCTAGTCCTTAGGTTAAACTGAGGAAACCCCAAATGGCTCCCAAGCGCTCTAGCCATGACAAATTCCCGCTCGACGCTCAATACCACTATCTACCCTGAGTCGGACGGTCAACCGATGACAGAAAGCGATGCCACCCGCGACTATTTGTTTTATGCCGTTGAAGCACTGAGGCTTTATTTTAGGAGCCGTGGCAGCGTCTATGTATCTGGAAATTTATTTATTTACTACGAAGAAGGCAACCCTAAAGCCGTTATTTCCCCCGATGTGTTTGTCGTCTTTGGTGTCAGCCATCGTAAACGCCGTAGCTATAAAACTTGGCAAGAAAATAACAAACTGCCTTCTTTCGTTCTAGAAATCACATCAAAAAGCACTAAAAAACAGGATCAAGAAAACAAGCCCAAGCGATATGCCAGCCTGGGTGTTGAAGAATATTTCCAATTTGATCCAACAGCCGATTATCTAGAACCTCAGCTCCAGGGAGCACGGCTGGTCGATGGCAGCTACCAACCTCTGCCAATCCGGTACACCGATGACAATATTCCCTTTATCCGTAGCCAGGTGCTAGGTCTGGATTTACAACTACGCAACTCCGTGAAAGGACTTGGAATCGCACCGTTGCCAAAAGCTCTACGGTTCTATGATGTGCAAACTGACCGCATCTTGCCAAACCAAGAAGAAGTCCTAGAAGAACGGGATGACGCCCTACAGGCCTTGGATAATGCAGAGCAACGGGCAGACTCAGCAGAGCAACGGACAGCAGCTTTAGCGGAAAAGTTGCGCGCCCTCGGGATTGATCCGGATCAGATGTAAGTGCAATTTCAATTAATTAAAAAGCTCCTTAAGTGTTTAATCCTTAAGGAGCTTCAGTTTTATAGCTTGGCGCCCATAGCTCAGACCATAGGTAACGGCTGAACGCCATAGGTAACAACAGCTATGGGCGCAGCAAACCAAGGTTGGCGCAACCTTTCCTTTGGAAATATGCATTCACCGGTTTGCTACGTCAGTCAGTCAGCTAACCATTAACGCTTAGCCAGCTTTTTCTTTGGCATCTTCCGCAGACGGATTGACTCGGGCGTTACCTCTACCATTTCATCCGCTGCAATATATTCCAGTGCGCGCTCTAGACCCATATCTTGGGGAGACTGTAGCTGCACCAGCTCATCACCACTAGCCGCCCGGTGGTTAGTTAGCTGCTTTGCCTTACAAATATTCAGCTCCAGATCCTGAGGGCGATTATTCTCTCCGACGATCATGCCCTTATACACCTTGGTGCCAGGCTCAATAAAGAAGATACCGCCAACCTCAGCATTCTTCATTGCATAGAACGTAGACACGCCTTCCTCAAAGGAAATCAGCACACCATTACGGCGAGCAGACACATCGCCAGACATGGGTCGGTACTCCAAGAAACTATGGTTCATGATGCCTTCACCACGGGTCTGGCGCATAAACTCACCCCGGAAGCCAATCAGACCCCGAGCAGGAACTACAAATTCAAGCTGGGCACGACCATTGCCATCCACCATCATGTCCTGCATTTCACCGCGGCGCTGACCCAGGCGCTCCATACAGCCGCCTACAGCGTCTTCAGGCACATGCATCACCAGATTCTCATAGGGCTGACTGTGCTGGCCATTG
>CALBPH010000169.1 GCA_937899365.1 uncultured Leptolyngbya sp. | reverse complement strand
ATCGGTGCGATCGCGACTGCCCCCACCCAACAGCCCAATATCCGCATCGGGAAATGCCGTTTCTAAATGGGCGTACCACTGGTGCATCAAATCTAACGTGGGCACCGTAATCAACGCACTGCGGGGAATCGCCTGTAGGGCCAGCTGAGCCAGACAGGTTTTGCCCGCTGCCGTCGGCAAAACCACCACCCCCTGCCATCGATTTTGTTGCCAGGCATTTAGCGCTTCCCGCTGGTGGGCATAGGGTTCAAAAGTCAGCTGAGGGGAAAGATCCAGGGATTTAAAGTCCGAGGCTTGATCGTTAAAGGCAATCTGATCCTGCCGCAACGCCTCTATCAGGGGGCGATAGCAATGGGCCGGAATCCGAAATCGCTCAATGCGGTCATCCCAAACAGCATGGTCAATCCACCCTTTCCCCCGAGGCGGTGGATGCAAAATCAAAGTACCGCGATCAAACCGCAGCGTAGATGTACGCGCCATTGGCAAAAACCGGACTAAACACCGTAGTTAAAGGGACAGCGGCGATATTGGTAAATAACTATACCAAACTCAACAACTCATCATGGTTAACCGTTAAACAGAGATAAGGGCCAATCCCTTATGAAACAAGGACCGCATGACTACGGAGGTAACCGGTGGACAGCTAGTGATCAATAGGAAAAACCCTCCGAGAAAATATCTAAATTTTGTCTGGAATGGATATATCTGAACCTGTGGTTACTGGTGGCTTTTCACCAAGGAGACTCATCACATGGATATGTCAATGATTCTGGGATTGGCGATCGCTGGTTCAATCGTTATGCTTAGCGGCAACAAAAATCAGACCAACAAGAAACCTGATGCACCCTCTAAAGGAACTGAGTTTGTCGTGCGGCTAAAGGATTAGTCCCATGGGCCAGTCGTCCATCAAACACCAAACAATCTCTGTCCAGTAGTTTCCGGCTCTTTTTGATCTAAAAACCATTGTTTTGCCCAGGCCAAAGCCTCATCCGCGCTGGTGAGTTCTCCACTGGCTTGGGCATTTTCAATGGCGCTCAGTAAGTGGCCAATCTGGGGTCCCGATTTCAGCGCCAGCCGATGCATCAGATCTTTACCACTGACCAGTGGGGCCGGGTGAGCCAAGGGGTCGTCAGCAATCTGATAGCGCTCCACCATGGCAGCAACGGCATCAGGGGGAACACCCATGGACAACGCCACTAAAGACACCGCCGGAAAACTGGTATTGGCCGCCTTAAACATAAAAAACTGATCGGAGCGGGACAGGTCGCCCGCTTGCGCTACCATCCGCTCTAAATAGGGCTGGGTTTGCAGCACCCTAAAAATTGCCTGCCCTTCATTACGGCTGTATTTTAATCGCGTCAGCCAACGATTGGCCTCATCTTCATCCAGCGGTAGCAGACGCGATAGGCGGGCGGCTTTGATCCAGCTGCGATAGTGACCCGCCGGAACCGTATCTTTCCAACTCCGCAGCAAGCTCACATACCCTGGAATTTTGGGCAAGCTGACCAGGGCTCGATCTAGGGCCGCCAGCTGCTCGGTATGGTTAGCCGTGAGGTGGGGCAACCATACATCCAGCAGGCCATCCTGCCAGGCCATGCGAAAACAGGTCGCGCCGTTGGGCTGACTCAAAAGGGCATCTAGCTCGTGGCGAATGCGCTCGGCCGCGATGTTTTGCAACAGGGGGGCCAGCTCGCGAATGGTGCGACGGGTGGCGCTGTCAATGGTAAAGCCAAGCTGGGCGGCCTGACGATAGGCCCGCAGCAGCCGCAGCGGATCTTCGGCCAGGTTCTCACGGCTGACCATACGCAGGGTTTGCTGGCGCAAGTCGGCCATGCCGTTGAGCGGGTCAATGAGCCGATCGCTCTGGGGGTGGTAGGCGATGGCATTGATGGTAAAGTCGCGGCGCTGCAGATCGGTTTCTAGGGTAGGCCCCACCTGATGGGCAAAATCGATGGTGGCCTGGTCAAACACCGCCCGGGCAATTTGATTGTCGGCATCAAGCACCACAAAGCCAGCCCGGTAGCGACGGGCAATGGCACTTGCGATCGCAACTGCTCCATCGGGCAAAACAAAATCTAAATCTAAATAATCCGCCTGGCGCTCCAACAAAGCATCCCGAACCGAACCCCCTACCACACAGGCCGTTTCCGGCAGCAAGCGGCTATCAAAGGGCCAGGTTTTCGGAATCAGGGCAGACGCCATGGACGACACAAAATTCAACGATGCAGCTCCAAACGTAGTGCGGCTTACAATTCTCCTACATTGCGTCGCTCGTAAACACGGATTTCAACACCTATTTCTAGGCTTTTGATAGGTTTTCTCAAAAACTGCCGGGGCAACCGCACAATTTGAAACAAATTCCTCTGCCCATATTTTAGCTACGCTAAAGTAGTGGCAAAGCGTATCCCCCCTTAAAGGAACCGACGTCAACTATTCGACGCCAGCCATTATCCTCTCTTTGCCAGTTTATCCGATACCCCTACATTCCCCCTTGGTAATTCAGACCTAACCCCACGTCCCCTGCCATGTGTATTTGTATCAACTGTCATTACGTCGACCGCTGTATCACTTACCATGCGGTTGAAACCAACCATCGGCAGCCTCACCTGAGTGACATGCCAGATTTTGAAGCCCAAAATCCTACTATTAATGCCAACATTAGCCCCCCGGTGGTCAGTGTAGAAGGCGATCGGATTGTGCAATCGGGTGACTTTGGCTTTGAATACGATGTGGTCGGCTGCGATAGCTTCCAGCAGGACATGGGCAAATGGGCCAGATTACGCCCCGGTGAAGCAGTCCCGACATGAGGCTTGGGCTGTTAGCCGTGTGGGCCATTGCCCGGGTGAATTGTGAATCAAAACCGTTACAACAGTCTCAAATCCCTGGGTAAAGGCCCCAGCGGTCAGACTTTTCTGGCCCGTACTTCAGATGCCAATGCCGCCACGCACGCAGTCATCAAGCAACTCTATCAGCCGCAGGAACCGCTTGATGTCTTAGCCAAACGGATGCGCTCCGTGGGGCAGCATCCCCAACTGCCTGCCCTTATTGACAGCTGGCAATCATCAGAGGGCCAGTTTCTAGCCTTTGAATATATCGCTTACCCAGCCATTACCCAGGTCCAGACACCGCCCTGGATACCGGAACAGGTGACCCGCTGGCTGCTGTCCCTGCTGCCAGTACTAGAACACCTCCACAGTTTTCGACTCGTCCACGGCGATATCCGCCCGGACAATATCCGGCAAGCCGATATCCGCCCGGATACTGTCCCAAACAGTCTTCGCTCGAACAGTCTTCGCTCGAACAGTCTTCGCCCAGACACTATCCCAAACCCAGGCCCCATCCTCGTCGACCTGCGCATTACCCCGCCCCTAGCCGGGCACGCCCTCAGTGTCATCGGGGGGGATGCCGCCTATGCCGCCCCCGAGCAGGCCCTGGGCAACCTGGTGTATGCCAGCGACCTCTATAGCTTGGGCCTAGTCGCCATCCATCTCCTTACCGGCCTCACGCCCTTTGACCTTTACTCAGTCGCTGAGAATCGTTGGATCTGGTCTGATCTGGTTACAGACCCCCTACCCAACCCCCTCAGCCCGGTCCTACATAAATTATTAGAGCGCTCCTTAGACCGCCGCTACACCAGCGCCGACCAGGTGATCACCGACCTTAAAAAATCCCCCACCCTATCTCTCCTAGATAAAGCCCGGTCTTTTTTTCCGGTCACGGACTCTTGGCCTCAACCATTACAGGCTCTGGCGAAAAATCGGCCCCTTTCCACCTCTAAGCCCCAGCTGCCTGAGGGTCCCCAGCTACCTGGGGGATCACCAAAGCCCACCCGCCAGATTCCCTGGCACCCGCTTTACCAGCTCACTACCGGCATCACCACAGCCCTGGCTCTCCGAGGACAGATCCTCGCCATGGGCACCAGCCAGGGCACCCTCCTGATGTGTGACTTGGCAGCCGGTCCAGAGATGTATACCCTAGGGGGCCGCCATCGCGGTCGCATCACGGCTCTTACCTTCAATCCACAAGGCCACACCCTCTACAGCGCC